>NZ_JACAOX010000014.1:139489-167173 GCF_013386015.1 Pseudomonas sp. B6001 | reverse complement strand
GATGCGGCGACCCGACAAGCCAGCTCCCACATTTGAACCGTGCCCGCTTTAGCTTTTGATTTTGATCTTAGGCACTCCGAGCCTAAGCGAGGAGCCGAGTGGTGGGGCAAGAGCGTTTTGCTTACTTTTGCGCTTTTCAAAAGTGAGCCGCTGTAAGAGCGGAACCAATCTCAGCCATCACCAAAATAACGGATATTCACCCACCACCGGCCGTGATAAACCGCCGCGCCAAAAATCCATACAACAGATACCCAAACGCCAACACCAGCGTCGCACCAAACACCGCCTCCTCACCACACGCATAAATCGCATACAGCGAATACCCCACGGCAATCAGCAACACCGTGGTATTGCGTGCATAAATCGAGGCCGCCACCCGCGCTTTGTGCATCATCACCAGCAGCCCGGTCAGCGCGGTGACGTAAGGAATCAAATTGGTCACCACCGCCAGGTTCACCAACTTGCCGAACTGCGCACTGGCTGTGGGCGAGATGGTCGACAAGGCAATCAAGCTCTGCAACGCCGCGCAGGCAATCAGCCCCAACACCGGCGCGTGGGCGCGGCTGACCCGGCTGAAGAAGCGCGGAAACAGACGCTGGTCCGCCGACATCTTGGCCGTTTGCGCCAGGGTGAATTGCCAGCCCAGCAGCGAGCCGATGCACGCCACTACCGCCAGGGCCATGATGATATCGCCCACCAGCGGCGTGAAGATCTGCGCATACACCAGGGCAAACGGCGCGGAAGACTCGGCCAGTTCGGCGTTAGGCACGATGCCCTGGATCACGCTGGTGGACAGCACATACACCAGCGCCGCGCCGAGGGTGCCCAGCAGGCAGGCCAGCGGCACGGTGCGCTTGGGGTCTTCCACCGCGTCATAGCCCTGGGCCGCGGACTCCATGCCGAGGAAGGCCCAGAGGGTCAGCGGGATACTCGCGCCAATCGCATCCCACAGTTGCAGTTGGTTGGGGTTCCAGGCATCGCTGAACACCTCCGTCTTGAAATAGAACCAGCCGATCACGCTCAAGCCCGCCACGGGAATGATCACGCCCCACACCGTGATCACGCCGATCCGCCCGGTCAGGCGCGGCCCGCCGAAGTTGGCCACGGTAGTCAGCCAGATCAGCCCGAGGGTGCCGATGAATAAGGGGATGGGGCCGCTGCCCAGCCACGGGATGAAGGACGACAGGTAGCCCACCGCCGAAATCGCAATCGCCACATTGGCGATGATCAGCGACAGGAAATACAGGAACGAACACAGGAAGAACCCGGACTTGCCGTGGGCCTCTTCGGTGTAGGCCGACATGCCGCCGGTGCGGGTGCAGAAGAGGCCGCACTGGGCAAAACAGTACGCGATCGCCATCGAGCCCACGGCGGTGATCAGCCACGACAGCAGCGAAATCGCACCCAATTGCGCCATGCTGGCGGGCAGCATGATGATGCCCGAGCCCATCATGTTGATCGCCACCAGGGTGGTCAGGCCCATCAGGCTCATCTTTTTGCTTGGCTCGGCCATCGGCAACTCCTTGTCGTGGGGGCGTGCGATGGCAGGCTAGCACGTTGTGGTCAGCGTGCCTTCGGGCTCCGGTTTTCTCCGAGGATTCGCGCGGCATCGCGAGCCGGCGGCAGGCCGAACACCCGGGCGTAATCGCGGCTGAACTGAGTGGCGCTTTCATAGCCGACTTCGAAGGCGGCGCTGGTGACGTTCCTGGCGCCGCCCACCATCAGCGTGCGCGCCTGTAGCAGGCGCACGCGCTTCTGGTACTGCAACGGGCTCAGGTTGGTGACGGCCTTGAAGTGGCGGTGAAAGGCCGACACGCTCATTGCGGCTTTCTGTGCCAGGGCTTCGACCCGGATCGGTTCGGCGAAGTCTCGGCGGATCCACTGGATGGCCTGGCTCACCCGGGCCATGGCGGTGTCCGGCGCGGCGATTTCACGCAGCATCCAGCCGTGGGGGCCTTGCAATACGCGGTAGAGGATCTCGCGCTCGTATACCGGTGCGAGGGCTGTGATCGCCTCAGGGTTGCCCATCAGCCGCAGCATGCGCAGCCAGGCGTCCATCAGTTCGGGGGTGACGGCGGCCACGGAAAAACCCGCATCGTGGTCGTAGCGCCCGGCAGGTTTGGGCAAGTCGCTCAGTAGCGTCGCGAGTACCGTCGGGTCGAGGGTCAGGCTGACCGCCAGGTAGGGTTCGCCGGTCACCGCCGGGTGCACGGTGCCCACGGCGGGCAGTTCGATGGACATCACGAAATAGGTCGCCGGGTCGTATCGCAGCGTGCGATCACCCACCGTCATGGATTTGCTGCCCTGCAGGATCAGGTTGATCATCGGGTCGTACACCGCGGCCAGCATGTGCTCGGGAATCGCGCCCTGGACCATGGCCACTCGCGGGATGCCGGTTTCAGTGCGGCGGTTTTCAGCCTTGGCGGCCAGGGTACGCAGTTCGATCAGTTGTGTGTTCATGCCGGGCATGCTGAGCGCCCAGGTGTGCCCTGTGCAAGCAAAAAGCAGAAACAGGCAGGTTTCGAGCAGGAACGGCTGCGTCGGCGCAGGCGCGCAAGCCTACTGTGGTGACTCATTTGAGCAAGCAGTGGAGCCACACATGGGCGTTATCCTCATTACCGGCGGCAGCCGTGGCATTGGTGCCAGCACCGCAGAACTGTGTGCCCGGCAAGGCATGGGCGTGATCCTGACCTACAACAATCATCCAGAGGCCGCCCAGGCGGTTGTGCAGCGGATCGTATCGGCGGGCGGCAAGGCGGTCGCGCTGCCATTGGACGTGGCCGACATCAGTTCCTTCCAAGGTTTTGGCGAGGCGGTAAAGCAGGCGTTATCGGCCACCTGGGGTGTGAGTGGGTTGAATGGCCTGGTGAATAACGCCGGTTATGGACTGTTCAATCCCATGGAATCGGTCACCGTGGCTCAGTTCGACGGCCTGCTGAATGTGCACCTCAAAGGGCCGTTTTTCCTGACTCAAACCCTGTTGTCGCTGCTGCAAGCCCACGCCTGCATCGTCAACCTCACCAGCGCGACAACTCGCGTCTCCACCGCTGGCGTAGCACCTTACGCAGCCTTCAAGGGCGCGCTGGATGTACTCACCCGTTACATGGCCAAGGAGTTTGGCGAGCGGCATATCCGTGCAAATGCCGTCTCTCCGGGAGCCATCCGCACCGAACTGGGCGGCGGGCTCAATGATGAGTTCGAAGCGCTGCTGGCTGCACAAACCGCCCTTGGTCGGGTTGGGGAGCCAGAGGACGTGGCGCGTGTGATCGCCATGTTGCTGTCTGACGAAGGCCGCTGGATCAATGCCCAGACGATCGAGGTCGCGGGCGGCTACATCATCTGAAGAGCGAGGCGACAGCATGCTGGATCATATCTTTTTGTCGGTCAGCGACATTCAACGCTCCATCGATTTCTACCAGGCCGCACTGGCGCCGCTGGGCATCACCACGCGCCACGACTACGACGGCAAGGACGGCCCGCCGGGCCACCCGGACCTCAAGGGGTTCGGCGCGAACGGGCGGATCTTCTTCTGGTTGCGCGAGGGCGCGGTCGAGGGCAGGGCGGTGCATGTGGGGTTCGTCGCCGGCAGCCGGGTCGAGGTCGATGCGGCTTACCTGGCGGCGATGAACGCGGGCGCCGTCGACAATGGAGCCCCTGGGGCACGATTGCACTATGACCCGAACTACTACGCGGCCAACGTGCTGGACCCTGACGGCTACAGCCTGGAATTTGTCTACAAGAACTGGCAGCACGTCCAATGAAAACCTTAATGATCTACGGCGCCACGGGCTACACCGGACGCATGGCGGCCGAAAACGCCAAGGCACACGGGCTGGACCTGGTGATCGCCGGGCGCAACCGCCAACGGCTGGAACCGCTGGCTGCGCAACTGGGTGTGCCGTACCGAGTATTCAGCCCGGACACCCTGGAAACGGACGCCCTGGATGGCATCGACGTGCTGTTGAACTTCGCGGGGCCGTTTGCGCAGACGGCGGGCGCGCTGATGCAGGCGTGTATTGCAGCAGGCGTCGACTACCTGGACATCACCGCCGAAATCAACGTTTACCGCTTGGCAAGGCAACTGGGCGCGCGTGCAGCTGAGGCAGGCGTCATGCTGTTGCCCGGGGTTGGCTGGGACGTGGTGCCGACGGATTGTCTGGCGATGCATGTGGCGCGCCGTGTTCAGAACCCGCAGTCGCTGAAAGTCGCGCTGCAGGTCGCCGGTCCCATGTCCCGGGGCTCGGCCTTGAGCGTGGGTGAAATCATCGGTGCGGGGCTCCTGGTGCGGGTGGACGGGCAGCTCATCGCTACCCCGGATGCACAACCGCAGTTCATGGATTTTGGCGATGGCCCGGTACTGTGTGCGCCGCTGTCCTTTGGTGATTTGGTGACGGCGTGGCATTCCACGGGCATCCCGAATATCGCCATGTTCGTGCACATCAGCGGCGATGCGTTTCCCGAGGGTGACCTGTCACAACTGCCCGACGGCCCCAGTCTTCAACAGCGTGAGGCCCATCGTGCCCGGGCAGTGGCAGAAGTCACAGGGGCCGATGGCCGGGTGGTGCGCTCGGTGATCGAGACCGTCAACGGCTACACCTACACGCCATTGGCGGCGGTGGAGGCGGCACGCCGGGTGTTGGCCGGTGAACGCCAACCGGGGTTCGCAACGCCGGGGCGAGTGTTGGGTATGGGGTTTGCCGAAACCATCGCGGGTACCACGATTATTGACGTGTAAGCCAATCACCGGACCCTCGTCACCCGCCAGGCGCCTTGAACCTGGCGGCATCACGCCCCGGCGGCAAGCCAAATAGCCGGGCATATTCGCGGCTGAACTGTGAGGCGCTTTCATAACCGACGCTGAATGCAATCGACGCTGCATCCTTGGTGTCGAACAGCAGCAACCAGCGTGCCCTGAGCAGGCGCAGGCGTTTCTGGTACTGAATCGGGGTCATGGCCGTAATGGCTTTGAAGTGCCGATAGAACGCCGCGACGCTCATGTCGGACATGGCGGCCAATGGCTCAACGCGAAAGGGTTGATTGAAATGCTGGCGAATCCACTCGGTCGCGCGGCGGATCTGCGCCAGGCGGCCGTCGGGACGGGCCATGTCCAGTAACGTTGCCCGTAGCGGGCCCTGCAAGACCCGAAACAGAATCTCCCGCTCGATCATCGGCGCCAATACCGCAACTTCGCTGGGCCGGTCCATCAGCCGCAGCATGCGCAGCCAGGCATCGATCAGCTCGGCGGGTGCAGGTACGGCGGCAAAGCAACTGTCGGTCGTGCGCTCGCCGGTTTCGATCTCGTCGGCCAATAGCGTGGCGATCACGTTGTGGTCCAGGGTCAGGCTCAGAGCCAGATAAGGCAGCCCCGGGGCGCAGGGGTGAATCTGGCCGGTGGCGGGTACCTCGACGGGCACCACGAAATAGCTGGCGGGCCCGTAGGTTTGCTCCTGGTCACCTATCCACAAGGTCTTCGAACCTTGCAGGACCAGGTGCAGCATCGGCTGGTAGACCTGATCGGCACAGGCTTCGGCCCGCACCATCGTCACACGCGGCAAGCCGGTATCAGTCCATTGGTTGCCAGCACGCATGACCAGGCTGCGCAGTTCATCGAGTTGATTGTTCATGGCGTTGAACATGAGGCACGCCGCCGGGCAACGCAAGCCAGGCGAGAAGAATAGGCAAGCACGGGAGAAGAACCGGCAACCGCTGCATCCGCTGCGGCCTGAATACTGTAGGCAAGCGGTATCACTTATCCTTTGGAAGGTCACATCATGAAGCTCGACGGAAAAATCGCAGTTGTTACCGGCGCCTCAAAAGGCATCGGCGCAGGTATCGCAAAGGCACTGGGCGCAGCGGGGGCCACGGTGGTGGTCAACTATTCATCCAGCAAAGCCGAGGCCGATGGGGTGGTGGCGCAGATCCAGGCCGACGGCGGCAACGCAATGAGTGTTCGGGCCGACATGAGCCTGGCAGCCGACGTGATTCAACTATTCGACACCATCAGAAGCGAATATGGTCGCCTGGACATCCTGGTCAATAATGCCGGTGTCGCGGTGTTCCAGATGATCGAGGACTTGACCGAAGAGGCGTTCCATCGCCAGTTCAACCTCAATGTACTGGGGTATCTCCTGGCTGCTCGGGAAGCCGTCAAGTTGTTTGGCCAAGGGGGCAGCATCATTAATATCAGCTCGATCCTCAGCACCGATCCCTACCTGGCCTCCAGCGTCTACTCGGCGACCAAAGGCGCGGTGGATACGCTGACCTTCGCCTTGGCGCGTGAACTGGGGCCGAAGGGGATCCGGGTCAATTCGATCCTTCCGGGGCATACAAATACGCCGGCCACCGCCGGCAATTTTGCCGGTGAATTTGGCCAGCAGCTTATCGCCGGCACGCCGCTGGGGCGCTTTGGCGAGCCGGATGATATCGCGCCGGTTGCGGTGTTCCTGGCGTCCGACGACGCCCATTGGGTCACCGGCGAATCCATTCGCGTTTCGGGTGGGGTGCGTGGCGTGGGTTACTGATCAACGCAGGGCGGATCAGGCGGCCTGCGGCTGCATCCGCCATTCACCTTCCATATCCTTGACCAACCCACTGGCCAGCAACAGCGGTGCCACGCGCTTGTGCAATTGCGGCTCGACAAACTCTTTCACCGTGTCCAGCCCCAGCGCGCCGCTCAACGGCAGCTCGGCCTTGGTGTAAGACAACCAGGCTTTCTTCAGTATCAGCAGCACGTCGCTGCCGGCGGTGGAGGCGAAGCGGCGGTGGGTTTTTTTGCCGTCGAAATCGAAGGTGTGCTGAAACTCGTAACCGGCCTCGTTGCCTTCGCTGGCGACGCAGCGGATGCAGGTGCAGGGGCCATCGCCGAAAGCGCTGCGCAGGTAGTTGTTGAAGTCCACCACGGGCTTGAGTGACAGGCGTTTGTCCACCTCGAACAGGTCCCCGGTCATTTTTTCGTCAGTGTTCAAGGTCCATTTCCTCGCAGCGGTTTTTTCAAGGGCGGCACGATACCAGCCGAAGGGCGTGGGCGGGTAGTTTTTGGTCGCCTCAGTGGGGACGTCCATTCGCCAATGCCCTTGTTACGGTGATCAGTCCGCCAGCTCATCCACCATCAGGTCGATAAAGCGCCGTACCCGAGGCTCCAGGAAGCGTTTGCTCGGGTACATCGCCAGGATCTCCACGTCTCCGGCGTCCAGGTCGGGCAGCACCTGTACCAGGCGCCCGGCAGCCAGGTCCTCGGCCACCACGAAGTCCGGCAGCAAGGCGATGCCCAGCCCGGACACGGCAGCGTCGCGCAGTGCTTCGCCGCTGTCCAGGCGCAGGCGGCTGCGCCCGTACGCCTTGACCCAGGTGCCGTCCGCTTCGCGAAAGCGCCAGCTTTGCTTGCGCGTGCGGCTGCTGAAATACAGGCAGTCGTGGTGGGCGAGGGCGTCCATGTCCCGGGGCATGCCGTGCTCGGCGAGATAGTCCGGTGCGGCGCACAGCAGCGCCTGATAACGAGCGACCACCCGGGAAACCAGTTGGCGGTCGGTGTTGGCGCTGCCGATGCGGATGGCCAGGTCGAAGCCGTCCTCGACGATATCGGCGGTGCGGTCGCTGAAACTGACTTCCACCTGCACCTCGGGCCAGGCGTGCAGGTATTTCTTCAACAACGGCAGCAACACCTTGCGCCCGAACGCATCGGGCACTGTAAGCCGCAATAAACCGCGCGGTACCCCGGTGGGCTGGCCGATGCGGCTTTGGGCGTTGTCCACTGCGGCGAGGATCTCCAGACCCTGGTCATACAGCGCGCGGCCTTCGTCGGTGAGGCTCAAGGTGCGGGTGGTGCGGTTCAACAGGCGCACACCAAGGCTGTCCTCCAGGCGCGCCACGGCTTTGCCGGCGGCCGAGCGCGTCAGGCCCATCGCCTGGCCACCGGCGACGAAGCTGGCGCCATCGACCACCGCCATGAAGATCAGCATCTCGTTGAGGTTGGTGCGCAGCATGCAGAGTGGCTCCGGGGATGACATCAGGCACAGGCGCGCAATATAGCAGCGCCGGTGGGCAGTGTTTTTCGTATATCCATAGATCGCGATATTCTTTTTCGCACTGTACGTGGGCCGCTACGCTCGCAACCCTTCTCAAACTCGCGGCAGCGTTCTCATGATAATAAAACGACCCACCCTGACGCTCCTGGCAGCAGCCAGTGCGCTCCTCAGCCTTGGTGCACACGCCGAAGGCAAGATCAGCATCGCCCAGCAATTCGGCATCGGCTACTTGATCCTCGACGTGGTTCGTGACCAGAACCTGATCGAGAAACACGGCAAGGAGCAGGGCCTGGACATCAAGGTGGAGTGGAACAGTATCTCCGGCGCCACCGCGATGAACGAGTCGCTGCTGGCCGGCGCGCTGGACGTGGTGTCGGCGGGTGTGCCGCCGATGCTGACGCTGTGGGACCGCACCAAGGGCAAGCAGAACGTCAAGGCCATCGCCTCGCTGGGCTCGATGCCCAATTACCTGCTGACCAATAACCCGGATGTGAAGACCCTCAAGGACTTCAGCGAAAAAGACCGCATCGCCGTACCGGCCGCGGGCGTGGGTTTCCAGTCGCGTACCTTGCAGATTGAAACCGCCAAGCAGTTCGGGAACGACAACTACAAGAAGTTCGACGATATCTCCATCAGCCTGGCGCACCCGGACGCGACCGCCGCGTTGATTGCCGGCGGTTCGGAGATCAACGCGCATTTTTCCAGCCCGCCGTTCCAGTACCAGGAGTTGTTGAATCCCAAGGTGCACAAGGTGCTGAGTTCCTACGACATTCTCGGCGGCCCGGCGACGTTCAATGTGCTGTACACCACCGAGAAATTCCACGACGAGAACCCCAAGACCTACAAGGCGTTCTATGACGCGTTGGCCGAGGCCGAGAAAATCATCAAGGCCGACAAGCCGGCAGCGGCCCAGGCTTACATTCGTGTAGAGCAGTCGAAGCTACCGCTGGCGCTGGTGGAGAAAATCGTCCAGGACCCGGAAATCGACTTCACCATCGTGCCGCAGCGTACCTATATCTATGCCGAGAAATTGCAGGAGTTGGGGGTGTTGAAGAACAAGGCGGGGAGCTGGAAGGATTACTTCTTTGAAGAGGCGCATGGCGGGAACGGCAGCTGACTCCATTCTGAATTGAAACGCACACAAAAATGTGGGAGCGGGCTTGCTCGCGAATGCGGTGGGTCAGTCGAGACATGTGCTGGCTGAACCGCCGCATTCGCGAGCAAGCCCGCCCCCACATTGGATCTGCGGTGTTTTCAATTCCCCGCAAGGTTGTTCTTGATCCAGTCGTACAAGTGATTCCCCTCGCTCGACAACTCGCTGTTGGCCCGCCGGCACAGGTAGTACTGGCGGCCATCATCGACCTGTAGATCAAACAGCTTCACCAACTCCCCATTTGCCACATGCGGCGCAACCAGTGGCGCGCGCAGCAGTGAGCAGCCCAATCCGGTCAGCGTGGCCGTCAGCGCCAACTGACCATCCTCCAGCAGCAAACCATTCAACGCGGTCCCGTGATGCACGTCGGCGGCCTGGAACCATTGGCTCCAGGTGCCGCGTTCTTCGTCGTGCAACAGAGGTAATTCACTCAGCGCCTCAGGTGTGTCGATCGGCCCGTGTTGCTCCAGGAATGCGCGGCTGCAATACGGCGTCACCGCCCCGGAAATCAGCGGCTCGCTGTGGTACCCCGGCCAGTGCCCGGTGCCGAAGCGGATCGATAAATCGGCAGCGTCGCTGGGGTAGCTGCGGTGGTTGGCGTAGGTGACGTTGATGTCCAGCGCCGGGTGGTCCTTGAGGAACTGTGCCAGGCGCGGGATGAACAGGTTGATGCCGAACAGCGGGATCAGGCTGATGGTGACCTGGCGTGTGGCGCTTTTTTCCCGCACGTGTTCGGTGGCGCTGCGCAGTACGGCGAAGGCCGAGCGAATTGCGCGGTAGTACTCGCGGCCTTCTTCGGTGAGCACCAGGTTGCGGCCCTGGCGTAAGGTCAGCGGTTGCTGCAGAAAGCTTTCCAGCAGGTGCAATTGATGGCTGACGGCGGAGGGCGACACGTCCAGCTCGCGGGCGGCGGAATTCACTCCGCCGTGGCGGGCAAACGCTTCGAAGGTGCGCACGGCACGCAACGGCGGGTCATTGGCTAACTGTTCTAAATTATTCATGTGTTGAATTAAATACTAAGTGAGATGGCAAATAAAGAGCCATAAATGCCGTATTTATGGCGGTTATAGCGCTTTATGCGTTTGGCATAACCATATGAATTTCTGATATTTGATAAAAACAGAATAGATGCTTAGTGTGCCGCCCTCGTCAGTAGTGAGGTCGATGGTTTCCATGGATGCGTTTATCCAGCAGCTGCTCAATGGTTTGATGACGGGCAGTCTCTACGCGCTAGTGGCCTTGGGTTACACCATGGTCTACGGCATTTTGCGGATCATCAACTTTGCCCATGGCGATGTGTTGATGATTGGCGCTTTGGTGGGCCTCTCGGTGATTCGCCTGTTGCAGGTGACATGGCCGGCGATGCCGTCGGTGCTGGTGCTGCTGGCAGCCACTGTGATTGCCATGGCGTTCTGCGCGGTACTCGCGGTGCTGATTGAGCGGGTCGCTTATCGGCGCCTGCGCAATGCGCCGCGCCTGGCGCCATTGATCAGCGGCATCGGGGTGTCGTTGTTGCTGCAAACCGTCGCCATGTTGGTGTGGACGCGTAACCCGCAGATGTTCCCGCAACTGCTGCCGCTGGAACCGATTGAAGTGCTCGCGGGCGCTTCGGCGCATCCGGCGATCACCAACGCTACCGCCCTGACCACCATTGCCGTCGCACTGTCGGTAATGGTCGCGCTGCTGGTGCTGGTGGAACGCACACGCTTTGGTCGGGCCATGCGCGCCGTGGCCGAGAACCCGCAGGTGGCGAGCCTGATGGGCATCAACCCGAATCGCATCATCGTGCTGACCTTTGCCATTGGCGGCGCCCTGGCGGCATTGGCCGGAATCATGATGGCGAGCAACTACGGCAGCGCGCACTTCTACATGGGTTTCCTGCCGGGCATCAAGGCGTTCACCGCAGCCGTATTGGGCGGCATCGGCAACCTCAAGGGCGCGATGCTTGGCGGCCTGCTGCTGGGGTTGATCGAGGCCCTGGGTACCGGCTACCTGGGCGCTGCCACCCAGGGTGTGTTCGGCAGCAATTACCAGGATGTGTTTGCCTTTATCGTGTTGATCGCGGTGCTGGTGTTTCGTCCTTCGGGGCTGTTGGGCGAACGACTGGCGACCCGCGCATGAGTGTCCTGAATACCTCCCGCCAGCGCGCCAGCTTCGGCCTTGTATTGTTCGCCGTGGCGCTGGTGCTGGCGCCGTGGATTGTCGGGCATGCCGGTGGCAATACCTGGGTGCGTACCCTCGATTTCGCTTTGCTGTACATCATGTTGGCCCTGGGCCTGAACATCGTCGTGGGTTACGCCGGGCTGCTGGACATGGGTTTTATCGCGTTCTACGCAGTGGGCGCGTACCTCGCCGCATTGCTGTCATCGCCGCATCTGTTGCAGCAATTCCCGGCGCTGATGGCGCTGCTGCCGGCGGGCATGCACACCTCGATCTGGTTGATCCTGCCCTTGGCCGCGTTGCTGGCAGCGGGCTTTGGCGTGTTGTTGGGCGCACCGACCTTGCGCCTGCGCGGCGATTACCTGGCCATCGTGACCCTGGGCTTTGGTGAAATCATCCGCATCCTGCTGCGCAATCTGGATCGCCCGGTGAACATCACCAACGGGCCCAAAGGTATTTCCCAGGTCGACCCGGTCAACCTGCTGGGGATCAACCTCGGGCGCACCCAGGAGCTGTTCGGCCTGCGCCTGCCTTCGGTCTATCTGTACTACTACCTGTTCGCCGCGCTGGTGGTGCTGATCCTGTTTGCCTGCATTCGCCTGGAGCGTTCGCGCATCGGGCGGGCCTGGGTGGCGATTCGTGAAGATGAGGAAGCGGCCCAGGCCATGGGCGTCAACACCCTGCGCTTGAAGCTGTTGGCGTTCGCCATCGGTGCCGGGTTTGGCGGCGTGAGCGGGGCGTTGTTTGCCTCGTTCCAGGGCTTTGTCTCGCCGGAGTCCTTCACTCTCAATGAGTCCATCGCGGTGCTGGCGATGGTGGTGCTCGGCGGCATGGGCCATATCCCCGGGGTGATTTTCGGCTGCGTATTGCTGGCGGCGTTGCCCGAAGCCTTGCGCGCGAGCATGGGCCCGTTGCAGCAGGCGCTGTTCGGCCAGGTGCTGGTGGACCCGGAAATCATTCGTCAGTTGTTCTACGGGCTCGCGCTGATCCTGGCGATGCTCTATCGACCGGCAGGCCTGTGGCCAAAAGGAGTGGCGCGATGAATCAGCCGCTGTTGCAGATTGACCAGGTGAACAAGCGCTTCGGCGGCGTGGCGGCGCTCACCGACGTGAGCCTGAGCATCCAGCCTGGGGAGATCTATGGCTTGATCGGCCCCAATGGCGCCGGTAAAACCACCTTCTTCAACGTGATGACCGGCCTGTATACCCCGGATTCCGGGCGCTTCCAGCTCGACGGCGAGGACTACAAGCCGGCCAGCGTGCACCAGGTGGCCCAGGCCGGCATCGCCCGGACCTTCCAGAATATCCGCCTGTTCAACACCATGAGCGCGTTGGAAAACGTCATGGTCGGCCGCCATGTGCGCACCCGCAATGGCGTGTGGGCCGCCTTGAGTCGCCATCGTCGAGCCCGGGAAGAAGAAGCGCAAACCCGCGCCCATGCCCATCGCCTGTTGGCGTATGTCGGGCTGGCGGGGTTCGCCAATTACCGCGCCGACAGCCTGTCCTACGGCCATCAACGCCGACTGGAAATCGCCCGGGCCCTGGCCACTGAACCACGTTTGCTGGCCCTCGACGAGCCGGCCGCCGGGATGAACGCTGCCGAGAAAGTGCAACTGCGCGGCCTGCTGGAAAAGATCCGCGACGACGGCCACACGCTGCTGCTGATCGAGCACGACGTGAAGCTGGTGATGGGGGTGTGCGACCGCATCAGCGTGCTCGATTACGGCCAGGTGATCGCCGTGGGCGCGCCTGCCGAGGTGCGCCACGACCCGGCGGTGATCCAGGCCTATCTGGGAGCCAGCGCCCATGTCTGAACCTTTATTGAAAGTCGACGGCTTGCAGGTGCGCTACGGCGCCATCGAAGCGGTCAAGTCCCTGGATTTACACATCGGCGAAGGCGAGCGAGTGACGTTGATCGGCGCCAACGGTGCCGGCAAGACCTCCAGCCTCAAGGCCCTGACCGGATTGCTGCCGGCAGCGGCGGGGCAGATTCACTTCGCCGGGCGTTCGATCCTCGGCCAGGCGCCGGACCAATTGCTGCGCCAGGGCATTGCGATGGTACCGGAAGGGCGCGGGATCTTTGCGCGCATGAGCGTCCTGGAAAACCTCCAGGCCGGGGCCTTCCTGCGTCGTGACACCGAGCAGGTGAACCGCGAGATCCGCCAGTTGTTCGAGCACTTCCCGCGTCTGGAGGAGCGCCTGCAGCAGTCCGCCGGCCTGCTCTCCGGTGGCGAGCAACAGATGCTCGCGCTGGCCCGGGCGCTGCTCTCCAAGCCGCGCTTGCTGGTGCTGGACGAACCGTCCATGGGCCTGGCGCCGATCATGGTGGAGAAGATCTTCCAGGTGATCGACGACGTGTGCCGCCAGGGCATGACCCTGCTGCTGGTAGAGCAGAACGCCCGGCTCGCGCTGCAGGTCACCGACCGTGCCTATGTGATGGACACCGGGCGCATCAGCCTCACTGGCCCGTCCCATGAATTGCTCGACCACCCCGAGGTGCGCAGTGCCTACCTCGGTGAATGAATCAACCCTGACGCTACCGGACGCCCGGCGTGTTCCGACCAGCCCGTAAAGAAACAGGAACCACTGATGAAGACTTTCAAGCACACCCTAGTGATCGGCCTGGCCCTGAGCAGCCTGGCGAGTGCCATGGCCCAGGCCGACCAGACCGTATTGATCGGCCTGGCCGGGCCGTTGACCGGCCCGTCGGCGCGGATCGGCAAGGACCTGGAAAACGGCGCGCAACTGGCCATCGACGCGGCCAACGGCAAGCACCCGAGAATCAACGGTGAGGCGGTGACCTTCAAGCTGCTGTCCGAGGACGACCAGTCCGACCCGCGCACCGCCGTCACCGTGGCCCAGCGCCTGGTGGACGAAGGCGTGGTGGGCGTGGTTGGCCACTGGAACACCGGCACCAGCATTCCGGCGGCGCGGGTTTATCACGATGCAGGTATCGCGCAAGTCGCCCCGGTTGCTACCGGGCACGCGTATACCCAGCAGGGCTTCGACACCAGCTTCCGGATCATGGGCCATGACGACGATGGCGGCCAGGTGGCCGGCGACTATGCTTTGAACACCCTCAAGGCCCGGCGCATTGCGGTGATCGACGACCGCACCGCATTCGGCCAGGGCCTGGCGGACCAGTTCGTCAAATCCATCGAGGCCGGTGGCGCCAAGGTGGTGTCTCGTGAATACGTCGACGACAAGACCATCGATTTCAGCGCAGTGCTGACCAATATCCGCAGCCAGAACCCGGACCTGATTTTCTTTGGTGGCGTCGATTCCCAGGCCGCGCCTTTGGCCAGGCGTATCAAGCAACTGGGTATCAAGGCACCGCTGATGGGGGCCGGTGGGTTTGTCAGCCAGACCTTCCTGCAACTGGCGCAGAACGAAGGCGAGGGCGTGATTGCCCTGGAGCCGGGCCTGGCGGTGGCGCAGATGCCGGGTGGCAAGGCGTTCGAGCAGGCTTACAAGGATCGCTACAAGGCGCCGATCGAACTGCACGCGCCGTTTGCCTATGACGGTGTCGGGGTGTTGGTGGCGGCGATCGAGAAGGCCGACTCGGTGGACCCGCAAAAGTACCTGCCGGTGCTGCGCGCCATCAGCTACCAGGGCGTGACCGGGACCATTGCGTTTGATGCCGAGGGCAACCTGAAGAAGCCGTCGTTCACCGTGTATCAGGTCAAGGGCAATCAGTGGCAGCCAGTGAGTGTGGCGGGCGGCAAGTAAACGAATTCTGTGGAGCTGACGGAGGCACACAATGAGCAAGCTGGAAGGTGAACTGGGCATCCTGGCCCGGCGGCGGATCGAAGCCGAAATCATCAAGCCGATCTACGAGATCCTGGTGCGCGAGCAGGGCAAGGACTTTGCGGCGGCGGTGATCGGCGAGGCGGTGGGCAATGCAGCGATCCAGGCCGGCAAGCACTTTGCCGAGCTGGAAGAGCAGGGCGCCGACCTCAAGAGCTTTGTCGAGCTGCAAGTGCTCTGGGAAAAGGACGATGCGCTGAAGGTCGAGATCATCGCCAGCGACGCCGAGCACTACGACTATGACGTGAAGCGCTGCCGCTATGCCGAGATGTATCACGAGATGGGCCTGGGCGAGATCGGTCACTTGCTGTCCTGCAACCGCGACGAACTGTTTATCGTCGGCTACAACCCGGACATCAAGCTGACCCGCACCCAGACCATCATGGGCGGTGCCCATCACTGTGACTTCCGCTACCGGGCCAAACCCCAGGAGCCGCGTTCATGAACGACTTGGCGCGGGTCAATGGCGAGCGCCTGTGGGGCTCGCTGATGGAAATGGCGCAGATCGGCGGCACCGAAAAGGGCGGCGTCTCGCGCCTGGCCCTCACGGATGAGGACCGCCGCGGTCGCGACCTGTTTGTGCAATGGTGCGAGGCGGCCGGTTGCAGCATTCGGGTGGATGCCATGGGCAATATCTTTGCCCGTCGCGCCGGGCGCCAGGATCACCTGGCCCCGGTGCTGACCGGTTCCCATGGCGATTCCCAGCCGGCGGGCGGCAAGTACGACGGTATCTACGGCGTGCTGGCCGGGCTGGAGGTGCTGCGCACCTTGAATGACCTGGGGATCGAGACCGAGCGGCCAATCGAAGTGGTGAACTGGACCAACGAAGAAGGCTCGCGGTTTGCCCCTGCGATGATTTCCTCTGGGGTGTATGCCGGGGTGTTTGACCTGGAGTACGGCCTGTCCCGGGAAGACAAGGCCGGGATCACCATCGGCCAGGCATTGCAGCAGATTGGCTATGCCGGTGCGCATCCGGTGGGTGGCCAGGCGGTGCATGCGGCGTTTGAGCTGCATATCGAACAGGGGCCGATTCTTGAGGCACAGGGCCTGACCATCGGTGTGGTCACCGGCGCCCAGGGCCAGCGCTGGTATGAAGTGGAACTGAGCGGGCGCAGCGCCCATGCCGGGACGACGCCGATGGATCACCGGCTGGATGCGTTGCTCGGGTTTGCCCGGGTGGTGGAGGCGGTGAACCAGATCGGCCTGGAACAGGGCGCCGAAGGGCGGGCGACGGTGGGCATGGCGAATATCTTCCCCAATTCACGCAACGTGGTGCCGGGGCGGGTGTTTTTCAGTGTCGAGTTTCGGCACCCGGATGAAGCGGTGCTGGGGTATCAGGATCAGCAGCTGCATGCGGCAGTGGCGCGGATTGCCGAGGGGATTGGTTTGCAGCACAGCGTGAAGCAGATTTTCCAGTACGCGCCGATTGCCTTCGACCCTGAGTGTGTGGAGGTGGTGCGGGCTTCGGCGCAAGCGTTGGGGTATAGCCATCGCGACATGATTTCCGGGGCCGGGCATGATGCCTGCTACCTGAACCGGGTGGCGCCGACGGCGATGATTTTTGTGCCGTGTGTGGATGGGCTGAGCCATAACGAGGCGGAGGAGATTCATCCGCAGTGGTCGACGGCGGGGGCGGATGTGTTGTTGCAGGCGGTGTTGGCCAAGGCGGGGGAGTGAGCGAGGTTTAACTGTTCAACAGGGGACCGAGTTTCCACAGGGGGGGGCGAGTTCCCATAGGAAACCCAGTTTTCGCTCTGGAGCTTCTTTGTCTGATGGTCAGCGGAAGAACTCACCGGGTGTGGCGTCGAACTGCTGGCGGAAGGCGTTTATGAAGGCCGAGGTGGATTCGTAGCCGCAGGCCAGCGCCACATCGGTCACGCGTTCGCCTTGTTCCAGGGCGGGTAGGGCGCTCAACAATCGCAGGCGCTGGCGCCATGCGCGGAAGGTCAGGCCGGTGTCGCTCAGGAACAGCCGGCTGAGGGTTTTCTCGCTGACCGCCAGTTTCTGGCTCCACTGCCCCAGGGTGGTTTGCTGCTCCGGGTGCAGGTTCAGGCTGCGGTAAATCTGCCGCAAGCGGCCGTCGGCCGGCAGCGGCAACATCAGGTCGACCTGGGGCGCGGCGGCCAGTTGGTCCAGCACCACTTGGGCCAGCCGTCCATCCGGGCCATCCTCGGCGTATTCCACCGGCAATTCGCTGAAGCTGCGAATCAACTCGCGCAACAGGCTGCTCACCGCCAGCACCTGGCAGCGGTCGGCCGCCCAGGCGGTGACGCTGCAATCGAGGTACAGGCTGCGCATCTCGGTATGGGGCGAACTGAACACCCGGTGTGGCATGCCGGCCGGTATCCACACGGCCCGCTGGGGTGGCGCGACGAAGCGTCCTACGCTGGTCTGGATCTCCAGCACCCCGGATATTGCGTAGGACAACTGCACCCACGGGTGACTATGGCGGCGGGTCAGCGCGCGGTTGGGCAGGGATTCGGTGCGGCCATACACCGGCCTGGGCAGGCTGGAAAGCCCGGGCACGCTGCGGCGCACGGTTTTGTCATGTCCTTTTGGCGGCATTTACTGGCTCATTGGCGTTAGTCGGTAACAAGCCGTTACGTTAGAGTCGCGACGATGCTCTTGGCAACCCCTGGAAGATTGGCCTATGACCCGCCCACGCTTTTTACCTGACAACTTCACCCTGACCCTGGTGGCCACGGTGATCCTCGCGTCCCTGCTGCCCGCCAGCGGCCAGACCGCCGTGGCCTTTGGCTGGGTGACCAACCTGGCCATCGCGCTGCTGTTTTTCCTGCACGGCGCGAAACTGTCGCGCCAGGCCATTGTTGCCGGTGCGGGTCATTGGCGCCTGCACCTGCTGGTGTTCAGCCTGACCTTCGTGCTGTTTCCGTTGCTGGGCCTGGCGCTCAAGCCGGTGTTGTCGCCGCTGATCGGTAAAGACCTGTACATGGGCATGCTCTATTTGTGTGCGTTGCCCGCCACCGTGCAGTCGGCGATTGCCTTTACCTCGCTGGCCCGGGGCAATATCCCGGCGGCGATTTGCAGCGCGGCGGCGTCGAGCCTGTTCGGGATCTTCCTGACGCCATTGCTGGTGACGTTGCTGCTGAATGTGCATGGCGATGGCGGCTCCACCGTCGATGCGATCCTGAAAATCAGTGTTCAATTGTTGCTACCGTTCATCGCCGGGCAAATCGCCCGTCGCTGGATCGGCGAGTGGGTAGGGCGTAACAAATCCTGGCTGAAGTTCGTCGACCAGGGGTCGATTTTGCTGGTGGTCTACGGCGCCTTCAGCGAAGCGGTCAACGAAGGCATCTGGCACCAGATTCCGTTGTGGGAACTGGGTGGCCTGGTGGTGGCGTGCTGTGTGTTGCTGGCGCTGGTACTGGTGGCGTCCACGGTGCTGGGCAAGGCTTTTGGCTTCAGCCAGGAAGACCGGATCACCATCCTGTTCTGCGGCTCGAAGAAAAGCCTGGCCACCGGTGTGCCGATGGCCCAGGTGTTGTTTGCCGGGGCGAGCATGGGGGTGCTGATCTTGCCGCTGATGCTGTTTCACCAGATCCAGTTGATGGTCTGCGCGGCGCTGGCCCAGCGCTATGCCAAGCGTCCTGAGTCGATTCCCGAGCTGATGGGGCAAGTCGATCCCTGAATCGTCGTGTTACTATTTTTTGCGCGCGGCTCAAGGCCCGGCATCGGGCCGGCTTGATCTGCGCGCAAACGAGTACGACGACCTGTCAATGAGCATTTCCGCCGCAACACCTCAAGCCAACTGGCAACCGGTCTTCGCTCTCGCGTTGGCCGCTTTCGTTTTCAATACCACCGAATTTGTACCGGTCGGCCTGCTGAGTGCCATCGGCGCGAGCTTCGACATGCCCATCGCCAGCGTCGGCCTGATGCTGACCATCTATGCCTGGATCGTGTCCCTGACCTCGCTGCCGGTGATGCTGCTGACCCGTAACGTCGAGCGGCGCAAGCTGCTGATCGTGCTGTTCGGCATGTTTATCGCCAGCCATATCCTGTCCAGCGTGGCCACCAGCTTTGGCATCCTGATGCTCAGCCGGGTCGGCATTGCCCTGTCCCATGCGTTGTTCTGGTCGATTACCGCCTCCCTCGCGGTGCGTTTGGCGCCGGAGGGCAAGCAGGTGCAGGCCCTTGGGTTGCTGGCTACCGGTACTTCCCTGGCGATGGTTCTGGGTATCCCGCTCGGCCGCTTGCTGGGCGAAGCCATGGGCTGGCGCACCACCTTCCTGGTGATCGGCGCGTTTGCCGCTGGGCTGGTGTTCTGGCTGGCGCGCACCTTGCCGCTGCTGCCGAGCCAGAACTCCGGCTCGTTGCGCAGCCTGCCGCTGCTGTTCAAGCGCCCGGCGCTGGTGGCGTTGTATGTGCTGACGGCGATGGTGGTGACGGCGCAGTTCACTGCCTACAGTTATGTTGAGCCGTTTGTTGAAGGTGTTGCCGGTATGAGTGGCAATACGGTGACCCTGATCCTGCTGGTGTTTGGCGGCGCGGGGATTATTGGTTCGTTGTTGTTCAGCCTGGTGCATCGCTTTAATCCGCACCGGTTCCTGATCAGCGCGGTGACCATACTGGCGCTGTGCCTGGCGTTGTTGCTGCCGTTGAGTGGCGAGGTGTCGTACCTGGTGACCCTGAGTGTGTTCTGGGGCATGGCCATCATGGGTTTTGGCCTGGCGTTGCAATCGAAGGTGCTGGTGCTGGCGCCGGATGCCACGGATGTGGCGATGGCGATGTTTTCCGGGATCTACAACATCGGTATTGGCGGTGGGGCGTTGATGGGCAGTTGGGTGGGCAGCCACTTTGGTTTTGCCTGGATCGGCGCGGCGGGCGGGTTGCTGGCAGCGGTGGCGTTGATTGGGTATTGCCTGGCGATTTATCGGTTTGGGCAGGGTGTGGCGCGTAGCCCTCTGTAGGAGGTAATTTTCATGGCAGTTCGTTTGATTAAACCGGCGGTATTCGCAGTGCTCGCCGGGTTTTCTGTGTTGTGGCTCAGCCCTGCAAGCCTGGCGGCCAGTTTTGACTGTGACCGGGCGAAGGCGCCTGACGAGAAAACCATCTGTGCCACGCGTTCGCTTAATGATCAGGACGTGACGATGGCGCTGCTTTATGACCTGAACCGGCACTTCATGGCTATGGGCGGACGTGGTTCGTTGATGGATGATCAGGCTGCCTGGCTAAAAAAACGCCATACGTGCGGGGCCCAGGTCAGTTGCCTGACCCAGGCCTATACGCAGCGTATTGCGATGTTGCGTAGCTTTATAGATGAGCGGGTGATGACGAAGGGGCCGTTCTGAAGCAGTTACAGATCTTGTAATAGTTTTGCGTTGTAGGAAATCCCTGTTTCGCCTGTACGATTCAAGTCCTTTTCCCACAACAGGACCTACATGAACACCCTCTCGGAGCCTCCCAGTCGTCTTTCCTCAAGACATGCACTGTCGCTGTTCCCGCTGATCGCCTGCCTCCAGGCCAGGCACCCCGTCTTCCGATTGCCTACCCTTACCCGGTCCCTCGACCGTGCGTTGCCGTGCCCGGCATTCTGAAAAACTTGAAGAGATACTGAAAAATGGAATGGTTAGCGGATCCAACGGCCTGGCTCGGCCTGTTGACTTTGATTGTGCTGGAGCTGGTGCTGGGCATCGACAACCTGGTGTTTATCGCGATCCTGGCGGACAAGCTGCCGCCGGAGCAGCGTGACCGTGCGCGTCTGATCGGTTTGTCCCTGGCGTTGCTGATGCGTCTGGGCCTGTTGGCAAGTATTTCCTGGTTGGTGACCCTGACCCAACCGCTGTTCGAGGTGTTCGACAAGAGTTTCTCGGGCCGTGACTTGATCATGCTGTTTGGTGGTGTGTTCCTGTTGTTCAAGGCCACCATGGAATTGCATGAGCGCCTTGAGGGGCATGTGGCTCAGCGCACTGGCAACGTGGCCTATGCGATGTTCTGGCCGATCGTTGCGCAGATTGTGGTGCTGGATGCGGTGTTCTCCCTCGATGCGGTGATTACCGCCGTGGGCATGGTGGATGAGCTGGCGGTGATGATGATCGCGGTGATCATTTCCATCGGCCTGATGATCGTTGCCAGCAAGCCGCTGACCCGTTTCGTCAACGCCCACCCGACGGTGATCATGCTGTGCCTGGGCTTCCTGATGATGATCGGTTTTGCCCTGACGGCCGAAGGCCTGGGCTTCCACATTCCCAAAGGCTATCTGTACGCGGCCATCGGCTTCTCGATCCTGATCGAGCTGTTCAACCAGATCGCCCGGTCGCGCCGCAAGAAGTCGGCCCAGGGCACGCTGCCGAGGCGTGAGCGTACGGCCCACGCGGTGATGCGTTTGCTCGGCGGGCGGAATCTGGCAGTGGAGGAGGTGGGTGAAGAGGTCGCCGACCTGCTGGATAACCCTGATGCCAACGGCGGGCCGCTGTTCGACCGGCGCGAGCGGGTGATGATCAGTGGCGTGCTGCAACTGGCTGAACGCCCGATCCGTACGCTGATGACGCCTCGGGCGAAGGTGGACTCTATAGATCTGTCGGACGATCCCGACACTATCCGCCTGAAACTGATGCATTCGTCTTACTCGCGCCTGCCCTTGATCCGCAACGGTAATGTCGACGAGCCATTGGGCTTTGTGCACAAGAAGGAGTTGCTCAAGGAATACCTGGCCGGTAACGAGCCGAACCTGGAGCACCTGGCGCGCCGGGCGGTCAACTTGCTGGAGAGTTTTTCGATTCTCAATGCCTTGGAGCAGATGCGTCAGGAGTCGACTCACATTGCCTTCGTGATCAACGAATTTGGCGACTTTATCGGGGTGTTGAGCATGACCGACATCCTCGAGTCCATCGCCGGTGAGTTGCCGGATGCGAGTGAGGTCGAAGGCCCGGATATCATCGAAGAGGAGGGTGGTTTTCGCGTCAATGGCGCCTTGAACCTCAACCTGATCCGCCAGCGCACCGGCTTCAAGGCTGTGGCGACGGAGGATTACCAGACCCTGGCCGGGCTGGTGATGAGCCTGCTGGATCGACTGCCGGTGGTCGGTGACAGCCTGGAACATGAAGGCTGGCGCCTGACCGTGGCGGCGGTGGAGGAGCGGCGGGTCACGCAGGTGTTGCTGGCCCCTCTTTAACGGGTGAATTTCATTCGACGCTGGGCTGGCCTTTGGATAGCATCGCCGCTCACTGAACCGTTAAGGAAGGGTTACCCGAATGACTTTGGACGTGCTTAAGATTTCTGCATTCTGTGACGGCAACCAGGGCGGTAACCCTGCAGGTGTTTGGATCGGTGACAGCCTGCCGGAAGCTGTAGAAATGCAGCGTATCGCCCACGAAGTCGGGTTTTCGGAAACCGTATTTGCCTGCCCGCAGGATGACGGCTGGCGCGTGCGGTACTTCGCGCCGGAGTCCGAAGTTGCGTTTTGCGGGCATGCCACCATCGCCCTCGGTGCGGCCTTGAGCCTGGCGCTGGGCGATGGCGAATTCCACCTGGCGTTGAACAATGGCGATATCTCGGTCAGCGGTCGCAGCGAAGGCGACCTGATCGAGGCCGCGCTGCAATCCCCGCCAACCCGCAGCGCACCGGCCAACGATGCCCTGGTGGACGCGGGCCTGACCCTGTTCGGTTACACCCGCAATGACCTGGACCCGAGCATTCCGCCGGCGATCATCCATGCCGGCATTTCCCACCTGGTGCTGGCGCTCGACAGCCGCGCCAAACTCAGCCAGATGCACTATGAACTGGAAGCCGGTCGCCGCTACATGACCGACGCCGGTTTGGGCACCGTGGTGCTGGTGTTTGCCGAAAGCCCGACGCTGTTCCACACCCGCAACCCGTTTGCGGTGGGCGGCGTGTACGAAGACCCGGCCACAGGTGCCGCGACCGCTGCCTTTGCCGGCTACCTGCGGGACCTGGGCTGGCCGCACAACGGGCGCATCGACATCATTCAAGGCGAGGACATGGGCAGCCGTTCGCGCCTGCAGGCGCAGATCACCGATGAGAAGGGTGCCTCGATTCGGGTTTCGGGGACGGCGCGGTTGATGTTGGAGGACTGATTCTGGTCCTGGCGAACGTCTCCCTCAGCGTTTTTTCGTCGAACCCCTCCAGCTTATTGATCATCTTGCTATTCTGGAAAACCAGCAGGGTAGGCGTGCCGGTAACCTCGGGATGCCTCGGGGTTCGGGCAGTGTCGAGCACCAGGCTCTTCACGGAACTGGCGTATTTCCCGGCAATCCGTTCAAACAGTGGCCCGGCTTCCCCGCAGGCCGGGCAGTGCTGCGAAACAAACAGCATGAACACCGTTCTATGCGTCTTGAGCAACTGCTGATACTGCTCGGCATCGGCAATCACCGCCGTTGCAATTCCCATGATGATCTCCTTGAGCGATAGGCCTGGCCCACGCTAATCCCGGCGATCAAAACCGTCTACTGTCAAAACTAACAGGTACCCACCTCCAACTGGCCCATTGTGGCGAGGGAGCTTGCTCCCGCTGGGCTGCGCAGCAGCCCCAAAGCCTTCAGCGCTCCGCCCGCTCCCGAGCCTTCTTCGCCAACCCCACGCACTGCTTATAGTCACCCTGATCCTTGGCATCCTTGGCCCGACGATACCCATGATGATTCTGCGTGGTGTAGTTCGTACTGAACGCCGCCTTCAGCCTGACCAGCTCGGCCTTGCATTCGCGCCGGTCATCCTTGGCGAACACCTGGGTGGCAAACGCCAGCGACAACAACATAAGGACAAGACTGATCTTCATCTGAACGCGTTCCTTGGAGGGTCGATCATCTGCCAAGACTAGCCCAGCCACGGAATTCTTCCATCCGGCCACCGCACCGCTTTCGTGCACGGTAACGACCCGCCCCCGCACCCAAATGTGGCCTGTCACCCCGGTGTGTAGCCAACGGTAGCAATCTGATTGCAGCGGCTGGCCCAGTGCCTTATCGCTGATAAAAATCTATCCCGTTGATTTAAAAAGAAATTAATCCCGCAATATTTTATGTTACTGCGTGTGGCACACTTTCTGCTGTCTATTCCGTTGTTACATACTAAGTTCCGGTATAGCGGAATACACAACTCCTGGAGTGCTTGTCATGCATCACCGACCTTCCGTGTTCAAAGCGTGTGTTTTTCTCTTCGCCGCATCGGCTTCCCTCGCCAGCGTAGTGCAGGCGGCGGACAGCAAGCTCGATACAGTGCTCAAGCGTGGGCACCTGATCGTGGGTACAGGCAGTACCAATGCGCCGTGGCACTTCCAGGGAGCGGATGGCAAGTTGCAGGGTTTTGACATCGACATCGGCCACATCGTGGCCAAGGGTCTGTTCAATGACCCGAGCAAAGTCGAATACGTGGTGCAGTCTTCCGATGCCCGCATTCCCAACCTGTTGACCGACAAGGTCGACATGAGCTGCCAGTTCATCACCGTCACGGCAAGCCGTGCGCAGCAGGTGGCCTTCACCCTGCCGTACTACCGCGAAGGTGTGGGCCTGCTGCTGCCGGCCAACAGCAAGTACAAGGAAATCGAAGACCTGCAGGCCGCCGGCGACAGCGTCACCGTGGCCGTGCTGCAAAACGTCTACGCCGAAGAGCTGGTGCACCAGGCATTGCCCAAAGCCAAGGTCGACCAGTACGACAGCGTCGACCTGATGTACCAGGCCGTGAACTCCGGGCGTGCCGACACCGCCGCCACCGACCAGTCCTCGGTCAAGTACCTGATGGTGCAAAACCCGGGCCGCTACCGCAGCCCGAGCTACGCCTGGAGCCCGCAAACCTATGCGTGCGCCGTCAAGCGTGGCGACCAGGACTGGCTGAACTTCGTCAACACCGCCCTGCATGAAGCCATGACCGGTGTGGAATTCCCAATGTACAAGGCCTCGTTCAAGCAATGGTTCGGTGTGGACCTGCCGGAGCCTGCGATCGGTTTCCCGGTTGAGTTCAAGTAATTCGTAAACCCTGGGGCGTCGCTGACGGCGCCCCAATCAGGTACTGCCGACCATGAACTATCAGTTGAACTTTGCCGCTGTGTGGCGCGATTTCCCCAGCTTGCTGGCGGGGCTCGGCCTCGGCCTTGAACTGGCACTGCTGTCTATCGCCATCGGTTGCGTGATCGGCCTGTTGATGGCGTTTGCGATGCTGTCCAAACACCGTGCGCTGCGCATCGTGGCCTCGGTGTATGTGACGGTGATCCGCAACACCCCGATCCTGGTGCTGATCCTGTTGATCTACTTCGCCTTGCCCAGCCTGGGTATCCGGCTGGACAAGATCCCTTCGTTCATCATCACCCTGTCGTTGTACGCCGGTGCCTACCTCACCGAAGTCTTCCGCGCAGGCCTGCTGAACATTCCCAAGGGGTTGCGTGAAGCGGGCCTGGCCATTGGCCTGGGCGAATGGCGTATCCGCGCGTACATCACCGTGCCGGTGATGCTGCGCAACGTGCTGCCGGCGCTGTCGAACAACTTTATCTCGCTGTTCAAGGACACCTCCCTCGCGGCCGCCATCGCGGTGCCGGAGCTGACCTATTACGCCCGCAAGATCAACGTCGAAAGCTACCGGGTGATTGAAACCTGGATGGTCACGACCGCGCTCTACGTGGCTGCCTGTTACCTCATTGCCATGCTGCTCCGTTACCTGGAACAGCGTTTGGCAATTCGCCGCTAAGGAGCGCCCATGTACGAATCCCCCAGCTGGCTGCATGAGTTGTGGATCGCCCGGGAAACCCTCTGGGCGGGGTTCCAGACCAGCGTCTACTGCTCGGCCCTGGCCATTATCTTCGGCACCCTGATCGGCATCGTCGCCGGCTTGGTACTGACCTACGGCAAATTCTGGATGCGCGCACCGTTTCGCCTGTACGTCGACCTGATCCGCGGTACGCCGGTGTTTGTGCTGGTATTGGCGTGCTTCTATATGTTGCCGGCGCTTGGCTGGCAGATCACTGCGTTCCAGGCCGGTGCCGTGGGCCTGACGCTGTTCTGCGGCTCTCACGTTTCGGAAATCGTGCGCGGTGCATTGCAGGCCATTCCCAAGGGGCAAATGGAAGCGGGCAAGGCCATCGGCCTGACCTTCTATCAATCCCTGGGCTACGTGCTGTTACCCCAGGCGCTGCGGCAGATCCTGCCGACCTGGGTCAACTCGTCCACCGAAATCGTCAAGGCTTCCACCTTGCTGTCGGTGATCGGTGTGGCCGAGCTGCTCCTCAGCACCCAACAGGTCATCGCCCGGACGTTCATGACCCTGGAGTTCTACCTGTTTGCAGGCTTTATGTTTTTTGTCATCAACTACGCCATCGAATTGTTGGGGCGTTACATTGAAAAGCGGGTGGCGTTGCCATGAACCAACTCTCAAAAGAAAGCCAGCCACTGCTGAACATTCGCGGCCTGCGTAAACAGTACGGCCCGGTGGAAGTGCTCAAGGGCGTCGACCTGAGCATGCAGCGCGGCAACGTCGTGACGTTGATCGGCTCCAGCGGCTCGGGCAAGACCACGCTGCTGCGCTGCGTCAACCTGCTGGAAGAATTCCAGGGCGGCCAGATCACCCTCGACGGTGAGTCCATCGGCTACAGCGAGGTCGGCGGCAAGCGCGTGCGCCACCCGGAGCGGGTGATCTCCCAGCACCGCGCGATGACCGGCATGGCGTTCCAGCAGTTCAACCTGTTCCCGCACCTGACCGCCTTGCAGAACGTCACCCTGGGCCTGCTCAAGGTCAAGAAGATGGGCAAGGACGAAGCGGTTGCACTGGCGGAAAAATGGCTGGACCGTGTCGGCCTGCTGGAGCGCCGCAATCACTTCCCGGGCCAACTGTCGGGCGGCCAGCAACAGCGCGTGGCGATTGCCCGGGCGATTGCGATGAACCCGAGCCTGATGCTGTTCGACGAAGTCACCTCGGCCCTGGACCCGGAACTGGTGGGCGAAGTGCTCAGCGTGATCAAGGGTTTGGCGGAAGAGGGCATGACCATGTTGCTGGTCACCCACGAAATGCGCTTTGCCTATGAAGTCTCGGACAAGATCGTCTTCATGAACCAGGGCCGCATTGAAGAACAAGGGCCGCCGAAAGACATCTTCGAACGCCCGCAATCGCCGCGACTGGCGGAATTTCTCAAGAACATTCGTTTTTAAATCATCACTTCAGGAGATCCATTATGAGCATTACTCGTTACGGCACCGGCGCCACTGCAGGCGGCGGCCAGCCTCGTCCTTTCGCCCGCGCGGTGGAAGCGGATGGCTGGTTGTACGTGTCGGGCCAGGTGCCGGCGGTGGACGGTGAAATCATCACGGGCGGGATCGTCGAGCAGACCCACCAGACCATGCGCAACGTGGTGGCGATTCTCGAAGAAGCCGGCTACGCCCTTGAAGACGTGGTGCGCGTCGGTGTATGGCTGGAAGACCCACGGGACTTCTGGAGCTTCAACAAAGTCTTCGGCGAATACTTCAACCCGGAACATGCTCCGGCACGGGCGTGTGTGCAGGCGAACATGATGGTCGATTGCAAGGTTGAGATCGATTGCGTGGCCTACAAGAAAAAAGGCTAAATGCCCGTCTCTTGAGACCACAGG
>NZ_JACAOX010000014.1:11845-139448 GCF_013386015.1 Pseudomonas sp. B6001 | reverse complement strand
CCACAGGGGGTCTGTGTTGATAGCTACATCTTCAAACGGGACCGACGACTGCCATGACCGAAGACACCATCAAACGCCGCGCCAAAGGCCTCGACCGGGCGTTCGATATCCTCGATTTCCTCAAGGAAATCGGCCAGCCCCTGCGCCCGAATGACATCGCCAGCGGCATCGGCAGCCCCAAATCCACGGTCTACGAATTGGTGGCCTCGCTGCTGGAACGGCGCATCCTCGAAACCGTTGGCAAGGACGGTCACGTCTACCTCGGCCGTCAGCTGTACTTCCTCGGCCAGGCCCACCTGCGCCATTTCGACCTGACCCGCGAAGCCGACCACGCCCTGCAGGAAATCGTCAGCCAAACCCACGAAACCGCCCAGATGTGCCTGCTCAATGGCCGCAAATACACCGTGGCCCTGATGCGCGAAGGCGAGCGGCATTTCCGCATTTCCTCAGACATCGGCGAGAACGCGCCGATCCCCTGGACCGCCTCCGGCCGCCTGCTGCTGGGCCACCTGAGCGACCAGCAAATCATCGACCTGATCGACTACGACGACTTCATCCTCCCGGACGGTCAGCGCCTGCCTCTGGAAACCTTCCTCGGGCAAATCCGTCAGGCCACCCTCGACGGATTCTTCTCCTTCGACAGTGTCGCCGACACCTTTACCCACTGCTTTGCCGCCCCGGTCCGGGACGCCCAAGGCATCAGCATTGCGACCCTGTGCATCGTCGCCCCACGGGCCGATGCGATCAAAAACTACAACGACTACCGCCGGGTGCTGATCGACAGTGCGAACAACCTGGCCCGTCGCATCAACGAATAGGAAACCCTTATGTCTGCCTTCAATGCCGTTGAAAAAGGCGCTGCCGCCATCGGTGCACATCTGGTCCGTGACGTCAGCCTGCCAGCCCTGGTGTTGCACCGTGACGCCCTGGAACACAACATCCGCTGGATGCAGGATTTCGTCAGCAACAGCGGTGCGCAATTGGCGCCTCACGGCAAGACCAGCATGATGCCCGCGCTGTTCCAGCGGCAGATCGAGCAGGGCGCCTGGGGCATCACCCTGGCCAACGCCGTGCAGACCCGCGCTGCGTACGCCGGTGGGGTTCGCCGGGTGTTGATGGCCAACCAACTGGTGGGCGCGCCGAACATGGCGCTGATCGCCGACCTGCTGGCCGACCCCGAATTCGACTTCCACTGCATGGTCGACCACCCGGACAACGTCGCCGACCTGGGCCTGTTCTTCGCCGCCCGTGGCCTGCGCTTGAACGTGATGATCGAATACGGCGTGGTCGGCGGGCGTTGCGGTTGCCGCACCGAACAACAGGTGCTCGACCTGGCCAAGGCGATCAAGGCCCAGCCTGCGCTGGCCCTCACCGGCATCGAAGGCTACGAAGGGGTGATCCATGGCGAGCACGCCATCAGTGGCATCCGCGAATTCGCCGCCTCCCTGGTACGCCTGGCCGTCGACCTGCAAAACAGCGGCGCCTTCGACCTGGCCAAGCCCATCATTACCGCCTCGGGTTCGGCCTGGTACGACCTGATTGCCGAATCCTTCGAAGCCCAGAACGCCGCTGGCCGCTTCCTCAGCGTATTGCGCCCGGGCAGCTACGTGGCTCACGACCACGGCATCTACAAAGACGCGCAGTGCTGCGTACTGGACCGTCGCAGCGACCTCAACGAAGGCCTGCGCCCGGCGCTGGAAGTCTGGGCCCACGTGCAATCGCTGCCGGAGCCGGGCTTCGCGGTGATCGCCCTGGGCAAGCGCGACGTCGCCTACGACGCCGGCCTGCCGGTGCCGCTCAAGCGCTACAAGGCTGGCGTGCTGCCAGCCGAGGGTGATGACGTGACCGCGTGCAAGGTCACCGCCGTGATGGATCAGCATGCGTTCATGGTCGTCGCACCGGGGGTTGAGCTGCGCATTGGCGACATCATCTCCTTCGGCACATCCCACCCGTGCCTGACCTTCGACAAGTGGCAAGTGGGTAATCTGGTGGATGAGCAGTTGCAGGTGATCGAAAGCCTGCATACCTGCTTCTAGACCGAGTCGCGCCTTTCGCGAGCAAGCCCGCTCCCACATTCGACCGAGTTCCTTCAGTTGAAATGCATTCAAATGTGGGAGCGGGCTTGCTCGCGAAGAGGCCCTCCAGTACATCGAGAGACCCCAGGCATGAACACAAAACCCCGCATCGCCCTCATCGGCGAATGCATGATCGAACTGCAACACCGCGCCGACGGCAGCCTGCAACAAAGCTTCGGCGGCGACACCCTGAACGCCGCCGTCTACCTGCGCCGCGAACTGGGTGAACCGAGCACCGTCGACTACGTCACCGCCCTGGGCGATGACAGCTTCAGCGATGCCATGTGCAAGCACTGGGCCGAAGAAGGCCTGGGCCTGGGCATGGTCCAGCGCCTGCCCGGGCGCCTGCCGGGTTTGTACTGCATCCAGACCGATGCCAACGGCGAACGCAAATTCCTCTACTGGCGCAATGAAGCGGCCGTGCGCGACTGCTTCACCACTCCGGCGGCCGAGCCGATCCTGGCAGCGTTGCCGACGTACGACGTGGTGTATTTCAGCGGCATCACCCTGGCTGTGCTGGGCGAAGTGGGCCGTGCGCGCCTGCTGGAAACCCTGGTCGAAACCCGCAAGCGCGGCGGCAAGGTGGTGTTCGACAACAACTACCGGCCACGCCTGTGGGCCAGCGTGGACGCCGCACGCGCGGCGTATCACGCGGTGTTGGCCGAGGTGGATATCGCCTTGCTGACCGAGGATGACGAACGGGCGTTGTTCGGCTATGAAGACAGCGAGCAGGTGTTTGCGGCGTACCCGACGATTGCCGAGGTGGTGCTCAAGCGCGGGGCGGATGCGTGTTTGATTCGCTGGGAGGATGAGCGGTTCGAGGTGCCGGCGCTGGTGGTGGAGAAGGTGGTCGACACTACGGCGGCGGGGGATTCGTTCAGTGCGGCGTACCTGGCCAGTCGGCTCAAGGGCGGTTCGCCGCAGGAAGCAGCCTTGGCCGGGCATCGGCTGGCGAGCCGGGTGATTCAGGTGCCGGGTGCACTTATTCCCCGAGACTTACGCTGATCGTTCCCACGCTCCGCGTGGGAATGCAGCCAGGGACGCTCTGCGTCCCAAGAGCGGACGCAGAGCGTCAGGTGAGGCATTCCCACGCGGAGCGTGGGAACGATCAGCCATCAATCGCGGTAAAACACTTGCACCAGGTGATACCCGAACTTGCTCTTGATCGGCCCATGAACCACCTTCACGGGCTTCTTGAAGATCACCGCATCAATCACCCCCACCATCTGCCCCGGCCGCACTTCACCCAAATCACCGCCGCGCTTGGCGGAAGGGCAGGTGGAGTACTTCTTGGCCAACACATCAAACGCTTCGCCCTTGGCAATACGCTGCTTGAGCTGTTCGGCTTCCTCACTGGTTTTCACCAGAATGTGACGGGCTTGGGCTTTCATTGATCGGTCCTGATGTGAAACGGCGCGCGATTATGCCTGAAGTCAGGCCTCTGAGCTGATCATGCTGCGGATTTTGTTGGCCAGCAGGTCAATCGAAAACGGCTTGGCCACCATGTCCATGCCTTCCTCCAGGAACCCCTGGCGCTCGGCGGCTTTCTCGGCGTAACCGGTCATGAACAGCACCTTCAGGTCCGGCCGGTGTTGCCGGGCGATTTCCGCCAGTTGCCTGCCGTTCATCCCCGGCAAGCCCACATCAGTCACCAGCAAATCCACGCGCAAGTCGGACTCCAGCAACGGCAGCGCCGCCCGTGCATCCGCCGCCTGGTGTGCGGTGTAGCCCAGTTCATCCAGCACATTCACCACCAGCATCCGCACTGCCGGGTCGTCCTCGACCACCACCACGGCTTCGCCTTCCAGCGCCACCGGGGCTTCGCCCTGGGTAGCGGGTGTGGTCCGCTCCAGTGCCGTGCCATGCAGGCGCGGCAGGTACAGGCGCACGCAGGTGCCCTGGCCCGGTTCGCTTTGGATGGTCACGTGGCCGCCGGATTGCTGTGCAAACCCATAGATCATCGACAGCCCAAGCCCAGTACCCTGGCCGATGGGCTTGGTGGTGAAGAACGGGTCGAAGGCCTTGGCGAGGATTTTCGCGGTCATGCCGGCGCCGTTGTCGCTCACGCCGAGCATCACATAGTCGCCGGCCTTGACCGGTTCCAGGGTGGTGATGTCGGTGCCGTCGAGGTAGCTGTTGGCGGTCTCGATGCACAATTGCCCACCGTCGGGCATCGCATCGCGGGCGTTGATCACCAGGTTGAGCAGAGCGTTTTCCAGCTGACTGGCGTCGGTGTTCACTGGCCACACGTCGGTGCCCAGTTGCACCTTGAGTTCGATGTGCGCGCCCTTGGTGCGGCGGAACAGGTCTTCCAGGGACGCCACCAATTGATTCGGGTCGACCGGCTTGCGGTCCAGGGATTGGCGGCGGGAGAAGGCCAGCAGGCGATGGGTCAGCGCAGCGGCGCGATGAGCCGAGGATACGGCGGCGTCGGTGAAACGGCCGATCTCGTCGCTGCGCCCGGCGGCGATATAGCGTTGCATCAGGTCCAGGCTGCCGATGATCCCGGTGAGCATGTTGTTGAAGTCATGGGCGATGCCGCCGGTGAGCTGGCCGACCGCTTCCATCTTCTGGGCATGGCGCAGGGCGTCTTCGGCACGCTCGCGCTCGAACATCTCGTTTTGCAGGCGCTGGTTGGCTTCGGCCAGGGCCTGGGTGCGCTGGCTGACGCGCTCTTCGAGGTTTTCGTTGAGGTGGCGCAGGGCTTCTTCGGTCAGTTTGCGCTCGGTCTCGTCGATTACAAAAATATAGAAACCGTTGACTGAACCGTCAGCGCTGAAACGCGGCAGGTACTTCATCAGCGCGTGGCGTGGCCGCCCGTCATGGTGCGGGGTGACGGTAACGAAACTGCAGGCCTTGCCCTTGAGTGCCGCCTCGATCTTGTCGACGCGCCCGGCATAGATTTCGTCGCCCACGACTTCGCGGATGCTCTTGCCGTACAGCTCCTGCGGGGTCATGCCGTACCAGTCCAGGTAGGCACTGTTGTTCAGGCGAAAACGCTGCTCGTGGTCGACATAACCGATCAACACCGGCATGGCGTTGATGATCAGTTGCAGCTCGGTCTGGCTTTGGCGCAGGGCCTGTTCGGTGTGCTTGCGTTCGGTCAGGTCGAGGGCGGCGCCGAGAAAACGCGCCGGTCGGCCATGGTGGTCCTTGTAGCAGCGGCCACGGGCAAACACCCAGCGCACTTCGCCGTCGGCGCGCTGCAGGCGGTATTCCTCGGCGTACTCGGTGCCGTGGGTGATGCAGTGCTTGATGCTGCGGGCCACCATGCCACGGTCTTCGGGGTGCACGCCTTGCAGGTAGTCGCTGATGGGCAGCAGGTCGGCGTCGCACGGGTCAACACCGTGCAATTGGGCGAAATGGGCGTCGGCGATAAAGCGGTCTTCGCCGATATCCCAGTCCCAGGTGCCCACGGCATCGGTGGCGGCCAGGGCCAACTGCAGGCGCTGCTCGGTGTTGCGCTGGGCCTTGAGGCTGTTCTCGGTGCGCTGCTGCAGTTCCAGGGCGATGCGCCGGCGCTCGTTGGTTTCGATGGCGGTAATCAGGATCCCGGCGACCTCGCCACGCTCGTCGCGGATCGGGCTGTAGGTCAGGTCGAGCCAGATCTCGGTGTCGCGGTCGTTGCGCTGCAGGACGAAACGCTGCTCGGTGAAGGTGCGCACCTGGCCCATGAGGACGGCGCTGTAGATCGGGTCGGTAAACGGCTTGAGCTCAGGCCAGATCAGGTCAGCCGGTTGGCCGAAGGCGGCCGGGTGCTTGTTGCCGGCCAGCATCGCGAAGCCATCGTTGTAGATCTGGGTGAGTTCGGCGCCCCACAGCAACAGCATCGGCATCGGTGAATGGATCACGATGTCGACGGCGGTACGGAGACTTTGCGGCCAATCAATGGCGTCACCGAGGGGGCTTCGTGCCCAGTCCAGCCGCGCAATCAGTGCTGCGGCCTCGCTGCCGGTGGGTGATACGTTCATGTAAATGCCCTGCGCGTAACGCTTGAAGAATGACAAAAGCCGATTATCCCGCGACCCGGGGCCGGCTTTCCACCCTCGAAAAATAGCATGCTTGAGGGGTTTGTCTTCAAATGAGTGCTTAAAGGCTAAAACGTTTCATCTTTCTGCCAGCTCCCGGCGATCACGAAATTGCTCCAGCGCTTCGGGGTTGGCCAGTGCGTCGGTGTTCTTGACCGCCTCCCCATGCACCACGTTGCGGACCGCCAGCTCGACGATCTTGCCGCTGATGGTGCGCGGGATATCCGTCACCGCGAGGATCTTCGCCGGCACGTGGCGCGGCGTGGTGTTGGCGCGGATCACCTGGCGGATCTGCTGCTCCAGGCCGTCGTCCAGTTCGATGCCATCGTTGAGGCGCACAAACAGCACCACCCGCACGTCATCCTGCCAGCGTTGGCCGATGGCCAGGCTTTCCAGGACCTGAGGCACTTTTTCCACCTGGCGATAGATCTCTGCGGTGCCGATGCGCACGCCGCCGGGGTTGAGCACGGCGTCCGAGCGGCCATGGATCAGCAGGCTGCCGTTGGGCCGCTGTTCGGCGTAGTCACCCTGGGCCCACACGCCGGGGAACTGGCTGAAATACGAGGCCCGCAGTTTTTCCTGGTGCGGGTCATTCCACAGGCCGATGGGCATTGCCGGGAAGTGCCGGGTGCACACCAGTTCGCCTTTTTCGCCCACCAGCGGGTGGCCCTGGTCGTCCCACACTTCGATAGCCATTGCCAGGCTCTTGCACTGCATCTCGCCACGGCGCACCGGCAGCACCGGGTTGCCGATCACGAAGCAGGACACGATATCGGTGCCACCCGACATCGACGACAGGCATAGCTCGGGCTTGATCTCGCGGTACACGTAGTCGTAGCTCTGGGGCGACAGCGGGGAGCCGGTAGAAATCAGGCCCTTGAGGCTGCCCAGGTCATGGCTCAGCCGCGGTTGCAGCCCGGCCTTCTCCAGGGTGGCGAGGAACTTGGGGCTGGTGCCGAACACGCTGATTTTTTCCTGGTCGATCAGGTCCATCAGGCGTTCCGGCCCGGGGTGAAACGGCGAGCCGTCATACAGCACCGCCGTGGCGCCGATGGCCAGTACCGACACCAGCCAGTTCCACATCATCCAGCCGCAGGTGGTGTAGTAGAACAGGCAGTCGTCCCGCGACAGGTCGGCGTGCAGGCCGTGTTCCTTGAGGTGGGTGAGCAGCACGCCGCCGGTGCCGTGGATGATGCACTTGGGCACGCCGGTGGTGCCGCTGGAATAGAGGATGTACAGCGGATGATCGAAGGGCACGGCGACGAAATCGGGCTCACCGCCGGGGCTGTAGAAGTCGTTCCAGAGCGCGACGTTGGCCCGGGTCTGATACTCCTCGGGACGCGCCTGCGGGCGGGCATAGGGCACGATGATCAGCTGTTGCAGGGACGGCAGCCGTTCGAGGATTTCATTGAGCTTGCTGCTTTGGTCGATGAGCTTGCCGGCGTAGCGGTAACCGGCGCAGGTGATCAGCACCTTGGGTTCTATCTGGCCGAAGCGGTCGATCACGCCCTGGGTGCCGAAGTCCGGCGAGGAGCACGACCAGATGGCGCCGAGGCTGGTGGTGGCGAGCATGCCCACCAGGGTTTGCCAGGTGTTGGGCATGCACGCGGCCACCCGGTCCCCTACGCCCACGCCGGCCGCCCGCAGGCTGCGTTGCAGGCCGGCGACATGGCGGGCCAGTTCGGCGTAGGTCAGTTGCTCGCGCTGGCCGTCTTCGCTGATCGCGACCACGGCGGGGTGATCGTCGCGGCGGCGCAGCAGGTGTTCGGCAAAGTTCAGGGTAGCGCCGGGAAACCACTGGGCGCTGGGCATCTCGGCGTCTTCGATCAGTACCGCGCTGGGCGGCGTGCGGAACTGCACCTCAAAAAACTCGACAATCGACTGCCAGAAGTCCGGGCGCTGGTCGATGCTCCACTGGTGCAGGGCCGGGTAGTCGCTGATCTGCAAGGCATGGCGATCATTGATGAAGCGCCGGAACTGGTCCATCCGGGTGTTGTGGATGCGTTCGGGGGAGGGTTGCCAGAGTATTTCGGACATAAGGAAATCTCTTTTTTATTATCTGATCTATCTAACGACACCGATCAAAATGTGGGAGCGGGCTTGCTCGCGAATGCGGTGGGTCAGTTCCAGATGTGTTAACTGATACACCGCATTCGCGAGCAAGCCCGCTCCCACATTTGAGCTGCGGTGTCTTGGGAATCGTCGTTTACTGGGCCAGCCAGCCACCGTCGATATTCCACGCCGCGCCCCGCACCTGGCTGCCGGCTTCGCTGCACAGGAACAGCACCAGCTCCCCCAATTGCGGCGGTGTCACGAACTCCAGCGACGGCTGCTTCTCCGCCAGCAAATCCTGCTGCGCCTGCTGCGGGTCAATCCCGCTGGCAATCCGGTCATCAATCTGCTTCTGCACCAGCGGCGTCAGCACCCAGCCCGGGCAGATGGCATTGCAGGTGACATTACTCTGGGCGGTTTCCAGGCCCACCACCTTGGTCAGCCCGATCACCCCGTGCTTGGCAGCGACGTAAGCCGCCTTGCCCACCGAACCCACCAGCCCATGCACCGAGGCGATATTGACGATCCGCCCCCAACCCTTGGCTTTCATGCCCGGCAGGCTCAAACGCGTGCTGTGGAACACCGACGACAGGTTGATCGCAATGATCGAATCCCAGCGCTCCACCGGGAATTCATCCACCGGCGCCACATGCTGGATCCCGGCGTTGTTCACCAGAATGTCGATGCCGCCAAACTCGCGCTCGGCGTAGGCGATCATCTCGGCGATCTGCGCCGGGTCGCTGACGTCAGCCGGATGATGCCCGACCTTGCCGCCGAAGGCCTGCACCTGGGCGATCACCGCGCTGGCATCGCCGAAGCCGTTGAGGATCAGGTTGGCGCCGGCCTTGGCCAGGCTCAGGGCAATGCCCAGGCCGATGCCGCTGGTGGAACCGGTGACCAGGGCGGTCTTGCCGTTCAATGTCGTCATATCAACCTCACACAATGCCGGTGGCGTAGAAAGTACCAATCACCACGAACACCGCGAGGGTCTTGATGATCGTGATGCCGAAAATATCTTTATAGGCTTCGCGGTGGGTCAGCCCGGTGACCGCCAGCAGCGTGATCACGGCGCCGTTGTGGGGCAGGGTGTCCATGCCGCCGCTGGCCATGGCCGCGACCCGGTGCAGTACTTCAAGGGGGATATTGGCCGCATGGGCCGCTGAAATAAAGCTCTCCGACATGGCCGCCAGCGCGATGCTCATGCCGCCCGAGGCGGAACCGGTGATGCCGGCCAGCAGGGTCACGGTAATCGCTTCGTTGACCAGTGGGTTGGGAATGCCCTTGAGCCAGTCCGCCAGCACCAGGAAGCCCGGCAGCGAGGCGATCACCGCACCAAAACCGTATTCCGAAGCGGTGTTCATCGCCGCCAGCAGCGCGCCGCTGACCGCGCTCTTGCTGCCCTCGGCGAGCTTGCTGCGAATCGCCGAGAAGCCGAACACCAGCACCACGATAATCCCCACCAGCAACGCCGCCTGCACCGCCCAGATTGCCGTGAGCTTGGCGACTTCGGTCTGCACCGGCACGCTCATGCCCGGCAGGCTGAGGGTGTGGGTCTTGCCGTACCACAGCGGAATCCAGTGCGTGAACAGCAGGTTCATGATGCCCACCAGCAGCAGCGGCGACAGGGCGATCCATGGGTTGGGCAGCTTGATGTCTTCGGCGGTTTCCGGCTCGTTGCGCAGCTCGGTCCCATAGCCTTCACCGGCGCGCTGGGCCTTGTTGCGCTGGCGGGCCAGGTACAGCATGCCGGCGCAGAATACGAAGATCGTGCCGATCAGCCCCAGCCACGGCGCGGCCCAGGCGGTGGTGTTGAAAAAGGTGCTGGGGATGATGTTCTGGATCTGCGGCGTGCCGGGCAAGGCGTCCATGGTGAACGAGAACGCGCCGAGGGCGATGGTCGCCGGCAGCAGGCGCTTGGGGATATTGCTCTGGCGGAACATCTCGGCGGCAAACGGGTACACCGCGAACACCACCACGAACAGCGACACGCCGCCGTAGGTCAGCAGGGCGCACACCAGCACGATCACCAGCATCGCCTGGCGGGTGCCGAGCACCTGGATCGCAGCGGCGACGATGGAGCGCGAGAAACCGGAGATTTCAATCAGCTTGCCGAACACCGCGCCGAGCAGGAATACCGGGAAATACAGCTTGAGGAAGCCGACCATTTTCTCCATGAACACCCCGGTGAACGCGGGAGCGACGGCGGAAGGGTCGGTGAGCAGCACGGCGCCGAGGGCGGCGATGGGGGCGAACAGGATGACGCTGTAGCCACGGTAGGCGGCCAGCATCAGCAGCGCCAGGGCTGCGAGGGCAATGATCACACTCATGGTGTGTCTCCATCTGATTGTTATTTTTGTGGGGGTGAGGCGGTGGGGAGGGGCTTTAGCGAGATGTGTGCCAAGTTATTAACTTATTGAAATATATAGATAAATTCTTGATTTGTGAGAGCGTTCTCAAGTTTTGTCCCGAATTTGAGACTGTTGGAGATCAAATGTGGGAGCGGGCTTGCTCGCGAATGCGGTGTATCAGGCAGTAATTCAGGCACTGACACACCGCATTCGCGAGCAAGCCCGCTCCCACATTGGATTTTCTCTGTATTTGGAATTGTGTCTCTTTTTGGAGACTAGGCGATGCCCAAGGCAACCATTTTCTTGTACAAGGTCGACCGACCCAGCCCCAGCCGCTTCGCCGCCTCCACCACATTCCCCTCACAGTGCTTCAACGCCGCCCCAATCACCTGCCGATCAAACCGCTCCCGGGCCGCGCTGAAACTCTCGCCCTCAACGGTCTCTACCGAACTCTGCTCAACCGGGCTGAATGTACCAATTGCTGCGCGAATTTCACTGGCATCCAGCACCAGGTCATCACTCAACAGTGCCGCCCGCTCCAGCACATTGCGCAGCTCGCGGATATTCCCCGGCCACGCATGCTGCGCCAATAACGCCAAGGCCTCGCGGTCCAGCTCATGCTGGCTGCGCAACTCCTCCAGAATCGCCTCGCTCAACGCCGGCAAATCATCCAGCCGCGCGCGCAACGGCGGCACCTGGATCGGCAGCACATTCAGCCGGTAATACAGGTCCGCCCGAAACTCGCCGCGCTTGATTGCCGCTTCCAGGTCCATGGACGTGGCCGCAATCACCCGCACATCACTGTGGATCATCTCGTTGGAGCCCACCGGCTCGAACTCTTTCTCCTGCAACACCCGCAGCAATTTGCTTTGCAGTGGTAGCGGCATGTCGCCGATCTCATCCAGAAACAGCGTGCCGCCCTGGGCAATCTGCAACTTGCCGGGGCGGCCCTTGCGGTCGGCGCCGGTAAACGCGCCCGGTGCCGTGCCGAAGAATTCGGCTTCCAACAAATCATGGGGAATCGCCGCGCTGTTGATGCTCACAAAGGCTTTGTGCGCCCGAGGCGATGCACCATGAATCGCCTGGGCCAGCAGCTCCTTGCCGGTCCCGGTTTCCCCCAGCAGCAACACTGGCGACTCCGCGCTCGCACTGCGCCGCGCCCGACGTTTGACTTCCAGGCTGGCCGCGCTGGTGCCGATAAAGTGCGCGAAGTTGTATTTACTCTGCCGCGACCTCAGCAGCGACCGAGTGGAAGCCAGTTCCTGCTGCATGCTCAGGTAACGCTCGATCAGCGGCGACAGGTTGCGCAGCTCATCAAACAACGCAAACCCGATGGCGCCGATCACCTTGCCGGCGTCGTCATGGATCGGCAGGCGCATCACCACCAGCGGGCCTTTGGGCGTGTCCTGAATATCCAGCAATATCGGCTGGTCGTTACGCACCACCTGGCGCAACAGGCTGTTGGAAATCACCTGCTCGCAGGGTTGCCCGATGGCTTCGTCGGCGCTTTTCAGGCCGAAGCGCTTGGCGTAGCGCTCGTTCATCCAGACGATGTTCGCGTCACCGTCGACAATCACCGTGCCTTCGCTGGACTGCTCGATGATCTCGAACAGCGACTGGATCGCCAGGCCGCGAACGTATTGGTAATCCTTGAGGCTGCCAGTGGTGCTCATGGGTGCGCCGCCGCGAGGAGTTCCCGGGTGTAAGGGTGTTGAGGCGCGGCAAACACTTCATCGCTGGGCCCGCGTTCCACCACCTTGCCGTCCTTGATCACGATCATGTCGTGGGCCAGGGCCCGCACCACCGCCAGGTCATGGCTGATAAACAGGTACGTCAGGCCGTACTTTTCCTGCAGCTCAAGCAGCAGGGCGACCACCTGTTTCTGCACGGTACGGTCCAGCGCCGAGGTGGGTTCGTCCAGCAGGATCAGCGCCGGCTTGAGCACCAGCGCACGGGCGATGGCGATGCGCTGGCGCTGGCCGCCGGAGAATTCATGGGGGTAGCGATGGCGGCTGGCAGGGTCCAGGCCCACATCTTCCAGCACGCGAATCACTTGGGCTTCGCGGTCCTTGAGGCTGCACGGCGCATGCACTTCCAGGCCTTCGCTGATGATCTGCGCCACCGACATCCGCGGGCTGAGGCTGCCGAACGGGTCCTGGAACACCACCTGCATCTGCTTGCGCCACGGCTGCATCTGTTTTTGCGTCAGGCCGTCGAGGGCCTCGCCCTGGAAGCGAATCGTGCCGCTGGAATCCAGCAGCCGCAGAATCGCCTGGCCCAGGGTGGATTTGCCCGAGCCGGACTCGCCGACAATCCCCAGTGTCTTGCCGCGCTGTACCTCCAGGCTGATGCCATCCACCGCTTGCAGGTACTGCTTGCGCCGGAACAGTCCGCCGCCCAGCGGGAACTGCACACTCAGGTTATCCACCTGCAACACCGTCTCCCGCGCCTCGTGATTCAAGACGATGCCTGCCGGTTCAGCATCCAGCAGCAGGCGGCTGTAAGGGTGCTGCGGGGCGCAGAACAGGGTTTCGCAATCCGCCTGTTCGACAATTTCCCCGGCCTTCATCACGCACACCCGCTGGGCAATGCTGCGCACCAGGTTGAGGTCGTGGCTGATCAGCAGCAGCGACATGCCCAGGCGTTGTTGCAGGGACTTGAGCAGCAGCAGGATCTTGCGCTGCACCGTCACATCCAGTGCAGTCGTCGGCTCATCGGCAATCAGCAGTTCCGGTTCACAGGCCAGGGCCATGGCGATCATCACCCGCTGGCGCTGGCCGCCGGAGAGTTGGTGGGGGTAGGCCTTGAGGCGTTCCCGGGGCTTCTGGATGCCCACCAGTTCGAGCAATTCAAGGATCCGCGCCTGGGCCTGTTTGCCGCCCAGGCCCTTGTGCAACAGCAGGGTTTCGCCGATCTGCTTCTCGATGCTGTGCAGCGGATTCAGGGACGTCATCGGCTCCTGGAAGATCATCGCAATCCGGTTGCCCCGCAGTTTTTGCAGGGTGGCGGGCGAGGCGCCGAGCAGTTCCTGGCCGCGATAGCGCACCGAGCCGGTGGTTTCGGTGCCGGCTTCGGGCAGCAGTTGCAGGATCGAATGGGCGGTCACCGATTTGCCCGAACCCGACTCGCCCACCAGCGCCAGGCACTCGCCGGGGCGCACGTCCAGGCACAGCTTGCGCACCACGGTCTGGCCGTTGAAGGCGACACTCAGGTCGCGAATCTCGATCAGGTTTTCAGTCATCTCTACGGCCTTCATGAGCGTGGGTCGAAGGCGTCACGCAACGCCTCGCCGATAAACACCAGCAACGACAGGATCAGCGCCAGGGTGAAAAACGCGGTCAGCCCCAGCCACGGCGCTTGCAGGTTCTGCTTGCCCTGGGCGATCAGCTCACCCAATGACGCGCTGCCGGCGGGCATGCCGAAACCGAGGAAATCCAGGGCGCTCAGGGTAGAAATCGCCCCGGTCAAAATGAACGGCAGGTAGCTCAGGGTCGCGGTCATCGCGTTCGGCAGGATATGCCGGCGGATGATCTTGCCGTCCCCCAGGCCCAACGCCCGCGCGGCCTTGACGTACTCCAGGTTGCGCCCCCGCAGGAACTCGGCGCGCACCACGTCCACCAGGGCCAGCCAGGAAAACAGTGCCATGATCCCCAGCAGCCACCAGAAATTCGGTTCGACAAAGCCTGACAGGATGATCAGCAGGTACAGCACCGGCAGCCCGGACCACACTTCCAATATTCGTTGCCCGAGCAAGTCGACCCAGCCGCCGTAATATCCCTGCAAGGCACCGGCGGCGATGCCGATGGCGGCGCTGATGGCCGTGAGGGCCAGGGCAAACAGGATCGACACCCGGGCGCCGAAGATCACCCGCGCCAGCACGTCGCGGGATTGGTCATCGGTGCCCAGCCAGTTCACGCTGGAAGGCGGGCTGGGGGCAGGGCGGGTCAGTTCATAGTTGGGGGTGTCGTCGCTGAACGGGATTGGCGGGAACAGCATCCAGCCGCCGTCCTTCTTGATCAGGTTCTGCACGTAATCACTGCGGTAATCCGCCTGGAACGGCAGTTGCCCGCCGAACTCCTGCTCGGTGTAGCGCTTGAACACCGGGAAATACAGTTCGTTCTGGTAGCTGAGCACCAGGGGTTTGTCATTGGCGATCAACTCGCCGCCGAGGGTCAGGATAAACAGGCCGATAAACAGCCACAGCGACCACCAGCCGCGGCGGTTTTTCTTGAAGCGTTCAAAGCGCCGACGGGCCACGGGAGAGAGCTTGAGCATCAGGCGTTCCTCGCGGCGAAGTCGATACGCGGGTCCACCAGGGTGTAGCAGAGGTCACCGATGAGTTTTATCAAAAGGCCAAACAGCGTGAAGATAAACAATGAACCGAACACCACCGGATAATCCCGTGAAACTGCAGCTTCGTAGCTCATGCGACCGAGGCCGTCGAGGGAGAAGATCACCTCGATCAGCAGCGAACCGGCAAAGAACACCGCGATAAATGCCTGGGGAATCCCCGAGATCACCAGCAGCATGGCGTTGCGGAACACATGCCCGTAAAGCACCCGGCGTTCACTCAAGCCTTTGGCCCGGGCGGTGACCACGTACTGGCGGGTGATTTCATTGAGGAACGAGTTTTTCGTGAGGATGGTCAAGGTGGCGAAGCCGCCGATCACCAGGGCGCTGACCGGCAGTACCAGGTGCCAGAAGTAATCGGCGATCTTGCCGACGGTGCTCAACTGGTCGAAGTTTTCCGAGACCAGCCCGCGCACCGGGAACCAGTTCAACGAAGTGCCGCCGGCGAACACCACGATCAGGAACATCGCAAACAGGAACGCCGGCATCGCATAGCCAATCACGATCGCGGTGCTGCTCCACACATCAAAACTGCTGCCATGGCGCACCGCCTTGCGAATCCCCAGCGGGATCGACACCAGGTAGGTGATCAAGGTGGCCCACAGGCCGAGGGAAATGGTCACCGGCATCTTTTCGAGGATCAGGTCGGTCACGCTTTTGCCACGGAAGAAGCTGTTGCCGAAGTCCAGCTGGGCGTAGCTCTTGAGCATCAGCCACAGGCGTTCCGGCGCGGGCTTGTCGAAGCCGTATTGTTTTTCGATGTCCTTGATCAGTTTCGGGTCCAGGCCACGGCTGGCCCGGGAGCCGCTGCTGAGGCTTTCGGCAGACGAGCCGCCGACGCCACCGCCGCCGATACCTTGCAGGTGGGCGATGGCCTGTTCCACCGGCCCGCCGGGCGCGGCCTGCACGATAACGAAATTCACCAGCAGGATAATCACCAGGGTGGGAATGATCAGCAGCAAGCGCCGCACGATATAGGCAAACATCAGCGGGCTCCCGGGCGTTTGGTCAGTTCGGCTTTCATCTGCTCGTTAGTGAGCGGTGTGGGGCTGATTTCCCACCAGGTTTCCAGGGCCTCATCGGTCTTGGCTTCCACGGCCGGGCGGCCGAAGCGGTTCCACCACGCGGCGGAGGTGCCCGGCGGGTAGTAGTTGGGGATCCACAGGTAATTCCATTGCAGCACGCGGTCCAGGGCGTGGGCGTAACTGAGCATCAGCGACTGGGTATCGGCCTTGACCAGGCCGTTGATCAGGCTGTCGACGGCCGGGTCTTTCAGCACCATGTAGTTGTTGGCGCCGGTATCAAACGCGGCGGCCGAACCGAAGTAGTTGTACAGCTCCATCCCCGGCGAGGTGGTAACCGGGAAGCCGGTGACGATCATGTCGTAGTCCCGGGCCATCAGGCGGTTGACGTATTGCGAGGAGTCAATGCGGCGGATGTTGAGGGTGATGCCGATCTGCGCCAGGTTGCGCTTGTACGGCAACAACAGGCGCTCAAGACCGTTCTGGGCGTTGAGGAAGGTGAACTCCAGCGGCTCGCCCTCGGCATTCACCAGCTTGTCACCGTCGGGCTTCCAGCCGGCCTGTTCCAGCAGGGCCAGGGCTTGCAGTTGCTTGTCGCGGATCATCCCGGTGCCGTCAGTGGTGGGGGCCTTGAACACCTGGGTGAAGACTTCGTCGGGAATCTGCCCGCGCAAAGGCTCCAGGATCGCCAGTTCCTGGGCATCCGGCAGTTGGGTCGCCGCCAGCGGGCTGTTGGAGAAGAAGCTTTGCTGACGGATGTACATGTTGCGCATCATCTGCCGGTTGGCCCACTCGAAGTCCCACAGCATGGCCAGGGCCTGGCGCACGCGGCGGTCCTTGAACATCGGTTTTTGCACGTTGAACACGTAGCCCTGGGCCGGCTGCGGTGCCTCCTTGGCCAGGTGCGCGCGTTGCAGGCGGCCATCATCGAGGGCCGGGCCGTTGTAGCCGATGGAGTAGCCGGTGGCAGAGAATTCGCGGTTGAAGTCATAGGCACCGCCCCGCAGGACCTGGCGCGCGACTTCGGTGTCGCCGAAGTATTCCAGGCTCAGGTGATCGAAGTTGTACAGGCCGCGGCTGATGGGCAGGTCCTTGCCCCACCAGTTCGGGTCACGCTTGAAGGTGATGGTGTTGCCGGCATCCACCTTGCTGATGGTGTAGGGGCCGCTGCCGAGGGGAATCTCGTAGCCGCCGCCGTCGGCAAAGTTGCGGGTCTTCCACCAATGCTCGGGGAACACCGGCAGGGTCGCGACATCCAGGGGCAGGGTGCGGTTTTCATTGCTTGCGAAATCGAAGCGCACCTGGCGCGGGCCTTCGACTTCGACGTGTTTGACGTCGGCGAACAGCGTGCGGTAGCGCAGGCTGCCCTGGGTCATCAGCAGGTCAAAGGAGTAACGCACGTCTTCGGCGGTGATCGGTTGGCCATCGGCGAAACGCGCCTTGGGGTTCAGGTAGAAACGCAGGGACAGACCGTCGTCTGACCGCTCCATCTTTTCCGCCACCAGGCCGTAGACCGTATAGGGTTCGTCCAGCGAACGCAGGGCCAGGGGCGAATACAGCCAGCCGTCGACCTGGCTGACCCCGATGCCTTTGTCGCCATAAGGCAGTACATGGTCGTAGCGCCCGATTTCGATCGCCGAACGCCGCAGGCTGCCGCCCTTGGGGGCATTGGGGTTGGCGTAGTCGAAATGGGTGAAGCCGGGTTGGTATTTGGCCGGCTCGCCGTACACGGTCAATGCCGATTGCGGCGCGGCGATCACGGCGGTGCTGGCCAGCAACAGGGCCAGGGTGGAGCAAAACAGGGTAGAAAAAGCGACTCGCATTATCAGCCTTGGGCGCCGGGTGAAGAGGTAAAGGGATTTGTACGCTATGCACGTACGCCTCGCCAGTCATCACACTGTCACAGATGCACAACGGCCCACCAAAGGGCGGGCCGTTGTTTTAAACATTAGCGCGGACTGGATCAGTCCTGACGGCTGGTTACTTCCAGCAGGTGATAACCGAACTGGGTTTTCACTGGGCCTTGCACGGTGTTGACCGGGGCGCTGAATACGACGGTGTCGAATTCCTTGACCATTTGGCCCGGGCCGAACGAACCCAGGTCGCCGCCTTGACGGCTGGACGGGCAGGACGAGTTGGCTTTGGCAACTTCGGCGAAGTCGGCGCCGCCTTCGATTTGCGCTTTCAGTTCGTTGCACTTGTCTTCGGTGGCAACGAGGATGTGACGGGCGGTGGCTTTGGCCATGAGGGGTATCTCCTTGGGTAAAAATGCTGAGCGTACCGGATTCAGGTGGTTATTTCCTGGCAAAGTTCCCCTGGGTTGCCTGGACGGTCAGGATCGGGCCATTACGCCGCTGTGGGTCAGCCAATCGATAAACAGCGCAAACAGCTCCGCCTGGGAGTTGATTTCAAGCTTGGTATACAAATGCTTGCGGTGCATGCGCACGGTTTCCGGGGAAATGCCCAGCACCTGCGCGGTGGATTTCACCGAGTGCCCACGCAATATCAGATGGGCGATTTCCCGTTCGCGCACGGTCAATACGCCGCTGCCAAAATGCATGAACGCCGCTTCAATCTGCTGATGCACCTGGGTCTGGGTGAAGGCCTCGTCGCTGATCACCTTGCACAGCCCGCCCGTGGTGCCGAAGCGGCGCAGCAGTTCGCGCACGATGGGTTGGGCGGTTCGTTGCAGTGCCAGTTGTTCGTCGCTGAACTGGCCGGCACTCAGCCCCTGGAACATGCACAACGAAATCTTGCTGTTGGGGCACAGGTCGACGATGTAGTAGCTCTCCTGGGCGCCGCCGCTGCGCAGGTAGTAGGTTTTGTAGTACTCGCTGTTGAAGAAATCGTCCGGGGCGATCTGCGCCAGGTGGTAGAAACCTTCGGCCAGGCCCTTGTCTACCGCGAGGCAGAACGGGTCCAGCAGGTAGCCCCGGGAGAAGTAACGGTTGATGATCTCTTCGTAGTGCGGCCGGGGGATGCCTTGCTGGTAGAGCAAGTGTGGCGCCTGGCCCTGGCGCTCCAGGCTGATCATCATCGATTCGATAGGGGTCAGCGCACTGAGGGCGCAGGCCAGGTGTTCAAGGAATGACGCTTCGTCGACGCTGGCGAAGGCGTGGGCCAACGCACCATTCCAGGCGTCAAGCACCTGGAAGGACGGGGCAGGGCAGTGATCGGCATGCTCGTTCATGCCGGCCAGTCTACCCGCCGGCGAGGGCCCCGGCAAAAGCACCGGGGCGCCCAGGCTCATCGGCCTTGATACTCGCCGCTCTGGCGCAGCTCTTCGGCGGTGTCGAGGATGCACTGGCGCAGGATTTCCACCACTTGATCCACCTGGGCATGGGTGATGATCAGCGGCGGCGACATCACATTCAGGTGGCCAATGGGCCGTACCAGCAAGCCTTTGGCCTGGGCCCGCAGGTGGATCTTCTCGCCGATGTTCACCGCGTCCGGCAGCAGCGCCTTGGTGTGTTTGTCGGCGACGAACTCAATGCAGGCCATCAGCCGCTGGCAGCGCACATCGCCCACCAGCGGCAGGTTGGCCAGGGTTTGCAGGCGCTGTTCGAGGTACACACCGACGTCTTCGACATGGGCCAGCAGGTTTTCCCGCTCGATGATCTCGATGTTCTTCAGCGCCGCCACACAACTCACCGGGTGGCCGCTGTAGGTGAACCCGTGGGTAAAGCAGCGGCCCTTGCCCGGCTCGCCGATCACTTGCCAGATGCGCTCCGAGAAAATACACGCGCCCAACGGCAGGTAGCCGGACGTCAGGCCCTTGGCGGTGGTGATGATGTCCGGTTGCATGTCGAACACTTCCTGGGAGGCAAAGAATTTTCCCAGCCGGCCGAAGGACGTCACCACTTCATCCGCCACGTAGAGCAGGTCATAACGTTGGCAGACTTCCCACATGCGCCGGTGGTAACCCTTGGGCGGAATGATCACGCCGCCCGAGCCCATGATCGGTTCGGCAAAGAACGCGGCCACTTTGTCGGCGCCGATGGTCAGGATCTTGTCTTCGAACTCATCCACCAGGAAATCGAGGAACTGCGCCTCGCTCATGCCCTGCGGCGCCCGGTAGTAGTTGGGGCACGAAATGTGGTGGAACAAGTCGCTCATGAAATCGAATTCCGGCGCGCGGTCGGCGGCCTTGTTGCCGATGGACATCGTGAGGAACGTCGAGCCGTGATACGCACTGAAGCGCGAGATGATGTGTTTCTTCTCATGCTTGCCGCGACTGTTCTGATAGAACTGCACCAGACGATAGGCGGTATCGACAGCCGTGGAACCGCCGGTGGTCAGGAACACATGATCAAGATCGCCGGGAGCCAGGCTGGCAAGCTTGGCGCACAGTTCGATAGCGGTGACGTTGGCCATGTCGCAGAACGGGTTGGAGTACGCCAGCTGGCGAACCTGGTTGGCGATGGCGTCTGCCATTTCCTCGCGGCCCAGGCCGATATTCGTACACCACATGCCGCCGACCGCATCCAGGTAGCGGTTGCCGGCGGTGTCGTAGATGTAGGCGCCGTCACCCGCCGCGATATTCAGTGAGCCTTGTTCACGGTGTTCGTCGAACATATGAAAACCGTGCATGTAATGGGCCTTGTCGGCGGCGTCCAGTTGGTCGTGGTCGAACTGGGCGAAAAAGTCAGGATTTGGCAGGGTCATGGCGTTTACCTTCAATGGCTGGGTTTCACTTGCCGGTCTTCACGGCATTCCAGGTACGGGTGATCAGGCGCACGGCAGCTTGGGACTGGCTTTTCTGGGTGAACAAGCGCTGCATCGTCGCCGGGTCCGGGTAGATGGCCGGGTTGTCGCGTATATCGGCATTTACAAAGGGCTTGGAGGCCAGGTTGCTGTTGGCGTAGTGAATGGTGTTGCTTACGCCGGCGATCACTTGCGGTTGCAGGAGGAACTCGATGAACTTGTGGGCATTCGCCACATGGGGTGCGTCGGCCGGGATGTAGAAGTTATCGAACCAGATCAGCGAGCCTTCCCTTGGGATGAAGTAACCCAGGTTGACCTTGGCCCCGGCTTCCGCCGCCCGGGCCTGGGACGTGGCGTAGTCGCCGGACCAGGTGGTGGCCATGCACAACTCGCCATTGGCCAGGCCGTTGATAAAACCGCTGGAGTCGAATTTGCGGATGTACGGGCGCACGGCCATCAGCACGTCCTGAGCGGCCTTGAGGTCTTTGGGCGCCACGCTGTTGGGGTCCAGGCCGAGGTAGGTCAGGGCCAGCGGGATCATGTCGGTAGGGGAGTCCATGAAGGTGATGCCACAGTCGGCGAAGCGCGAAACGATCTTGGGATCGAAGATCATCGCCAGTGAGCCGATGGGCGCATCCGGCATGCGTTCCTTGATCTTGTCGATGTTGTAGGTCACGCCATTGCTGCCCCAGGTGTAAGGCGCGGAATAGGTCACGCCCGGATCATGGGTTTCCAGGCTTTTCAGCACTTGCGGGTCGAGGTTGTTCCAGTCCGGCAGCAGCGCTTTGTTGAGGGGCCGGAAGGCCTTGGCCTTGATCAGCAGCGGCACCAGGGACGCGTTGAGCACCACCAGGTCATAACCCGAGCGCCCGGACAGCAGCTTGCCCTGCACGGTCTCGTAGGAATCGTAGGTGTCGTAGATCACCTTGATGCCGGTGGCTTTCTCGAAGTCGGCGAGGGTGTGTTCCCCGATGTAATCGGCCCAGTTGTAGATGCGCAAGGTGTTGCCCGGGTCGTCAGCGGCCTGGCTGACGGACGTTGATGCAAGCAAGACAGCGCTGAACAGGGCGATAACGGCTTTATGCATGGCGAACCCACCTTGATGTTGTGCTTGTTGTCAGGCCGAGGGACTGATTGCACTTTCAGGCAGGTGGCGGGTGGGGCGCCATACCCCGTTCGGGTAGGAGGCGGTCAGGGCAGTACGATGTAGTCGTTTCGCGTGACGACCGGGCGGTGTACGCCGGGTTCCAGGTGGATGTAGCGCCCGTCTACCAGGTCGATGGGCAGGCAGTCGTCGATATCCAGTACGCCGTCGGTGTGGGATTGCGTCCAGTGCGTGAGCATCTGCTGTTTGCCTTGGGCTGCCGCCTCCCTGGCCGTGCGCGCAACCACCAGCAGGTAGTGGTGTGCCTCGCCAAAGACGTTCGATTCATACCCGCCCAGGTTGATGAAGTACAGGCGCGGCGCCCCGGCGTTCGGCGCCAGGTGGCTGAGCTGGACTTTCCAGCCGTCAACGCCATCCACCGTCATCCAGGAGTCGATATGCATACCTTTCTGGCTGCCAAACCAGCCCTCGCGCAGTTGCGGGTAGGCGGCTTCCAGGGTGTCGGCGACGGCGAACACCACATCATGCACTTCGATTTTCGCCCGGGGGTGCTTACCCCCCAACATGACCACAAACAGCATTGCATGCCCTTTCTATGGCTGGGATGGAAAGGGCCACCTTCCTTCGATTGAACCCTTTTGTCCAGTCGGTGCCACACTGTTAATTCGCAAATTCATCAGGAGGTTGTCATGCGCACCATTGAGCTGGCCGGCGTACCCGTCCCTGTCATCGGCCAGGGGACCTGGCGCATGGGCGAGGATCCCGGCAAGCGCAGCGCCGAAGTGGCCGCGTTGCAACTGGGTATCGATGAGGGCATGACCCTGATCGATACCGCTGAAATGTATGGCGAAGGCGGTGCCGAAGAAGTCGTCGGCGAGGCGATTCGCGGCAAGCGCGACCAGGTGTTCCTGGTCAGCAAGGTGTACCCGCACAATGCCAGCCACAAGGGCATTCCACGTGCATGTGAGGCCAGTCTCCAGCGCCTGGGCACCGACTACATTGATCTGTATCTGTTGCATTGGCGTGGGCAATACCCCCTTGAAGAAACGGTAGAAGCCTTCGAGCGCTTGCGTGAGGCAGGCAAGATCGGTCGTTGGGGTGTGTCCAACTTTGATGTGGCAGACCTGCAGGAGCTGGCTTCCCCGGCCTGTGCCACCAATCAGGTGCTCTACAACATCGAGGAGCGCGGCATCGAGTTCGACCTGCTGCCATGGTGGCAGCAACACAATTTACCCTTGATGGCCTACTGTCCCATCGCCCAGGGTGGCGAGCTGTTGGCCAGCCCGACCCTCAAGCAAATTGCCCGTCGCCACGAGGTCACACCCGCCCAGGTTTCCCTGGCCTGGGTGTTGCGCCAGGACGGGGTGATCGCGATTCCCAAGGCTGTTACGCCAGAGCATGTCCGGCTCAATGCCGCAGCGGCGAAGCTGGTGCTGGATGAGCACGACCTGGACGCGATTGACCGGGTTTTTGGGGCGCCGAAGCGCAAGCATCCGCTGGCGATGGTCTAGTGGCCGACAGAAACGGTGCCGTCCATGGCGATGCCGTTTCTGTTTCGGTGGCTGCTTAGCCGGCTACCGGGCTGCGCCAGTCATCAGAGCCAGAGGTACCGGAGACCTCATGGGTCCAGACGATTTTCCGGTAAGTGAAATACACATCCTCCAGGTGCGTGAAGTGTGCGTTGTTCGGGTCCTGGCAATTGGGCATCCGTGACTGGATGTCCACCAGGATCGCGTCTTCCAACTCGATGGTGAAGTAGTGTTCCTGGGTTCCGGCTGAAGAGGTTCGGTACCACTCAAGGCGGCACTTGACCATTTCCCCGGAGGTCAATGCGCTGAACAGCAATGGCGACGATTTATCGAATACCTTGCTGATCATCAGGGGCTTGTGCACACGCTGGCCGGTGGGCTGGCCGGATTGCGGGTCACGGGGAATGATCACCTGATGCTGGAATGCTTCCACCAGGATCTGGTCTTCATGGCCTTCCTGGTAAATGTTGCCGACCGAGTCCTGGGTGAACGTGCCTGCCGTGATCAAGCCTTGCTTGGTGCCGGTGATGGATAGATACGCGGGTGTTGGCATGACGGTTTTCCTTGCCTGATAAATGAGGTCGTCCCGGCCGACGGACTTGCCGGCCGGGTAATGCTCGATATCAAGAAGCGTGCCGGAAAGTTCGAGCGTCAATGAAAGCAGGGGGTTAAGGTTTTATCGGTTTTTATTTTGAGCGGCATTAAAGGTTTTAATTCGATTTAGTTGTATTTGTTTGCGCAGGAGTGTGCAGTTAGTTGCTCATGTTGATGGGCGGTGTTATTCGCAGAGTTCACCTCATTCATGATGATGCCTGGCGCCTTGGCTGCGCAAATTCTTGCGCGTCGGCGATTTTTCTATTCTTGTAGGAAACTCCTTAACTGCTATTTGGTGGCTTGAACAATGCTTTTTGCATGGATAAGGTTCGTGCTCTTCTCGTAGGGAAGGCAAACTTTAATCAATGTCCTGATGTGCGCTTGAATGGCCATTAGTTCACTGAACATGCTCAGGAAAGTAAAGTGCGGCCCATAATGGTTTACTCAGACAGGCTTTCCGATTATTACCTCGAACTTGCGCAGGCACCCAACTCGAAAACGAGTTATGCGGGGGCCGATATGCGTTTTTCGACCGAGTATGAGGCGCTTGAAACTGAACTGGGCAAGGCGCACTCCATTCACGGAAACAGTCAGCCTGACTGGCAATGGGTCGTGGAAAAAAGCGAGGCGCTGTTACGCCACCAGTCCAAGGACTTGCGGGTCGCTGTCTGGTTGACCTGGGCCTTGCATCAGCGCGAGTCCTTCCCCGGGCTACTCGCAGGCCTCGGATTGCTGCGCTACCTCTGTGAGCATCATTGGGCGGTCGTTTATCCGGGCAAGCTGCGTACCCGCAGTGCCGCCTTTGGCTGGCTGGTCCCGCGCCTCGAGCAGGTGCTTGCACAACCTGTTTCGCTCAAGGATCAGCGGCCCTTGTTCCACTGCATGCTCGAACACCTGGCGCGGCTGGACGAGTTGTGGACCGAACACCTTCTCGAAGATGCGCCACTGTTACTGCCGGTTCGCAGGCAGCTGTCGGACCGATTGCAACAGTCCACCGAAAGCGAACCTCCAGCAGGCGTTAGCACAGGGGTGATCGCCCATATCAGACAGGTCGCGACTCAGTTGATGGCGCCCGAGCCCATTGTGGAAAACGAAAAGGACGCCCACAAGCTGCTGCGCACGCTGCAGGAACATGCCCGGCCCTTGTCGGCCTGGTGGCAGCGCCAGAATGCCACTGACCTGCGCGCACTGCGTCTGAACCGAACGTTGACCTGGCTGACGATCACCAGTCTTCCGGACTGTGACAGCGAACAGGTAACGCCTTTGCGCGGGCCGGCGCCCGACAAGCTCAAGCGGTACCAGGAGCGCTTTGCCCAAGGGCAGCATACCGACCTGCTGCTGGAGCTTGAGGGCAGCCTGGCCGGAGCACCTTTCTGGTTCGACGGCTTGTACCGGGTGTGGGAGTGCCTGCAGGCACTCCAGGCCGACCTGGCCATGACCGAGCTGGAAGTGCACTTCGCGCTGTTGCTCCAGCGTTTGCCGGGGCTTGCACAGCTGCGCTTCCACGACGGAACACCCTTCGCCGACGACGTCACCCGTGGCTGGATCAACACCCAGGTTGCCCGCCATTTGCAAGCCCCGGTTCCACTCAGGTCGGCACCTGATGCCCCGGCTGCGCCTTGGGACAAAGCGTTGCACGACGTCATGCCCGTGCTGCGCAAGGACGGGTTCAAGGTGGCTGTGCGGTCCCTCAAGCAGGGCATGCAAACCGCAACAGGTGATCGTGCCCGGTTTCATTGGCGGCTTGGCCTGGCCAGGTTGTGTTTGCTGGCAGGCAAGCATGACCTGGCCAAAGTCCAGCTCGATCACCTGGACCACGAGCTGCAGCACTCAGGCCTGCAGCGCTGGGAGCCCGAGCTGGCGGTTGAAGTGCTGCAGCTCTTGCATGGCTGCTGTGACGTATTGCCCCAAAGCCATTCCGTGCGTGAGCGCAAGGAAGATGTCCATCGCAGGCTGTGCCACTTCGATCTCGAAGCGGCACTTGAATAGGCTTTCGAGCCCCCCGAAAAAGGAGAAACACCATGGCGAAAGAAGGTTCGGTAGCCCCCAGGGAACGCATCAATATCACGTTCAAACCCGCCGTCGGCACTGCGCAGGAAGAGGTCGAGCTGCCGTTGAAATTGCTGGTGCTTGGTGACTTCACCCAGCGTGAAGACCTGCGCAAGCTCGAAGACCGCAAGCCCGTCGGCATCGACAAGAACAGCCTCGACGAGGTGCTGGCCAAGCAGGCCTTGGGCCTGGCCTTGAGCGTCCCCAACCGGCTGCAGGATTCAGCCGAACCTGACGAGTTGGCGATCCGGGTCAGGATCAATTCGATGAAGGACTTCAATCCTGCACAGCTGGTTGAGCAGATACCCGAGCTGAAAACGCTCATGGACCTGCGCGATGCACTTGTGGCGCTCAAGGGGCCGCTGGGCAACACGCCGAGCTTTCGAAAGGCCATTGAAAATGCCCTCGCCGATGACGATTCGCGCAAGCGGGTATTGGCTGAATTGGGGCTGGACAGCTCCGCCGTATGACTCTCTCAGTTAAAAGGACACTGACACCATGACTACCAGCCAAAGCCCGTCGCATGCGCCCATCACGGATGAGTACAGCATTCTCGACAACATCATTGCCCAGACCCGCCTCAGCGCCGACGACGAGGCCTACAGTATTGCAAAGCGCGGAGTCTCGGCATTTATCGAGGAGCTGATCAAGCCGCAAAACAAGGGCGAGCCGGTCAAGAAGCGCCTGGTTGACCGGATGATTGCCGAGATTGACGCAAGGCTCAGCCAGCAAATGGATGAAATCCTGCACCATCCCGACTTCCAGGCACTGGAGTCTTCCTGGCGTGGCCTGCAGTTGCTGGTTGATCGCACCAATTTTCGTGAAAACATCAAGATCGAACTGCTCAGCGTCTCCCGCCAGGACCTGCTGGATGACTTCGAGGACTCACCGGAGGTGACTCAGTCCGGACTCTACAAGCACATCTACAGTGCCGAATACGGTCAGTTCGGCGGCCAGCCCGTAGGGGCAATCATCGCCAATTATTTCCTTTCCCCCAGTGCTCCCGATGTCAGGCTGATGCAGTATGTTTCCAGCGTGGCCTGCATGGCCCATGCACCGTTCATTGCGGCGGCCGGCCCTGGCTTCTTCGGCCTGGAGAGCTTTACCGGCCTGCCTGACCTCAAGGACCTGAAGGACCATTTTGAAGGGCCGCAGTTTGCCAAATGGCAGAGTTTTCGCCAGAGCGAAGATGCCCGCTACATCGGCCTCACCGTACCGCGCTTTCTATTGCGTACGCCGTACGATCCCGTTGATTGCCCGGTCAAGACGTTCGCCTACCAGGAACATGTGGCCAGCAGCCACGAACACTATCTGTGGGGTAATACGGCCTATGCCTTTGCTACCCGCTTGACGGACAGTTTCGCCCGGTATCGCTGGTGCCCGAACATTATCGGCCCGCAGAGTGGTGGTGCAGTGGAGGACTTGCCGCTGCATCACTTTCACAGCATGGGCGAGATCGAAACCAAGATTCCTACCGAGGTGCTGGTATCCGACCGACGCGAATACGAGCTGGCGCAAGAGGGCTTCATTGCCCTGACCATGCGCAAGGGCAGTGACAATGCAGCGTTCTTTTCCGCCAGTTCGGTGCAAAAACCCAAGTCTTTTGGAATCAGTGCCGAAGGCAAGGCTGCCGAGCTGAATTACCGGCTCGGTACCCAATTGCCGTACATGATGATCGTCAATCGCCTGGCCCACTATCTCAAGGTCCTGCAGCGAGAACAGCTGGGGTCGTGGAAGGAGCGCACCGACCTTGAGCTGGAACTCAACAAATGGATTCGCCAATACGTCGCCGACCAGGACAACCCCAGCACCGAAGTGCGTGGACGGCGCCCGCTTCGGGCTGCGCGCATTGTTGTCAGTGATGTCGACGGGGAGCCCGGCTGGTATCGCGTCAACCTGAGCGTTCGCCCGCACTTCAAGTACATGGGGGCAGACTTCACTCTGTCGCTCGTCGGCAAGCTCGATAAAGAATGAGCCGCCGCCACGTGATTACCCAAAACCGCAGCCTTTTCGAGCGCCTGGAGTCCGGCGTGGGGCGCAGCCCGCAAGGTTGCGTCGTGGAATCCGTGGCGGGTCATCTGGCGAAAATGCTCAGCACCCGTGCGGGCAGTGTCCAGACGCTACCTGATTACGGGTTACCTGATCTGAATGACATGCGCCTCAGCCTGCATGACGCGTTGAGCCAGGCTCGGTTCCTGATTGAGCGCTTTATCCAGGCCTACGAACCCCGTCTGAAGGATGTCCGTGTCAAGGCATTGCCTCAGGACCGTGACCCGATGGTGCTGGCTTTTTCCATCGAGGGGGCCATGGAAGTCAATGGCATGACGCAAGCGGTCGCCTTTTGCGCCAGCCTGGCTCACGGCGCACGGGTCGAGGTCAAACCGGATGTCGTTTAACCGCTACTACCAGGGCGAGCTGAGCGCACTGCGACAGTTGGGGCGACGCTTCTGCGAGCGCAACCCGGCACTCGCGCCGTTTCTTGGGGACGCTGGCCAGGACCCGGACGTAGAACGGTTGCTTGAGGGTTTTGCATTCCTCACCGGTCGCCTGCGGCAGAAGCTTGATGATCAATTGCCGGAGTTGAGTCACTCGTTGATGCATCTGCTGTGGCCCAACTATATGCGGCCGCTGCCGTCGTTCAGCATGCTGCAGTTTGATCCGCTCAAGCGCACAGGGCCGGCCATCAGGGTCGAGCGGGATACACCGGTGGAAAGCATTGCGATCGACGGTGAACGCTGCCGTTTTCGTACCTGTTACCCGACGCAGGTCTTGCCGCTGCAACTGGCCGCCATGGAGTACTCGGTACAGGGTGAGGGCGCTTTGCTCTGCCTGCGTCTGGAGATGACGGCCGAGGGCAACTTCAGTGAGCTGGAACTGAACTGCCTGCGTTTGCATCTCGCGGGGGAGCAGCCCGTCAGCCAGGCGCTTTACCTGGGGCTTTTGCGTCACCTGGACGGGTTCGAGTTGCAGCCTTTCGGGCGCGACGGGCTGCCGGTCATCGGCGCCGACGGCGAGCCTGTTTCATTGCGTCTGTCCAGCAACGATATCAGTCCTGTGGGCTTTTCCGAGGATGAGGCACTGATCCCTTATCCGTTGAATACCTTTCGTGGCTATCGCCATTTGCAGGAGTACTTCGCCTTTCCCGACAAATACCTGTTTGTCGATGTGAGTGGCCTTGGCGCGCTGAGCAGGTTGCCTATTGACGTACTCAAGCAGGTACATGGCGTGACGTTACGCTTCGACATGCGTGGCCGTTGTATTGAGCGAATGGCGCCTACCCTGGACAACGTGAAGCTGTACTGCACGCCCATCGTCAATCTGTTCAAGCACGACGGCGTACCGATTCGCCTGGACGGCAAGCAGGACGAATACCTGTTGTTGCCTGGCGAATACGCCAGGGGGAACTGCGGTGTATTTTCCGTCGACAAGGTCACGGGATGGCGGCCGGGAGGCCTCGGGTACCAGGAATATGTACCGTTCGAATCGTTTGAGCACGATTTTGGCAGCGCCGCGCCCAGCTATGGCGTTCGCCAGCGGCCATCCCTGCAACATGCCGGCCTGGATACCTGGCTGAGTTTCGACCGGTGTCCAGTGCATGAACAGGAAACCCTGTCGATTGAACTGACCTGCACCAACCACAACCTGCCATGCCTGCTGCAGGTGGGCGATATCAATCAGGCGTGCGAACAGACGCCCGAGTTTCTCTCGTTTCGCAACATCACCGCGGCAACCCCCAGCTTTGCGCCACCCCTGGACAGCGACTTCCTGTGGCGACTGATCAGCAATATGTCGCTCAACTATCTGTCATTGACCGATATCAACGCCTTGAGGGTGATCCTCGAAACCTACGACCTGCCGCGTTATCACGACCGCCAGGTGGAAAAGGTCAGCAGGCGAAGGCTGGGCGCCCTCCGTTCGATCAGTCACCAGCCCGTAGACCGGCTGCACCGAGGCCTGCCATTTCGCGGCTTGCGGGTTGACCTCACCATCGATCCTGAAGGCTACCTGGGGGAGGGCGACGTGTTCGTCTTTGCCTCGGTGCTCAACGAGTTCTTCGCGCTTTACGCCAGCCTCAACTCGTACCACGAACTGCGAGTCATCAGCACACAAGGAGACGTGTACCTATGGCCACCCCGGATGGGTCAGCAACCCCTGCTTTAACCGCACTGTCCCGAGTGATTCGCGAGTACTCGGTGTTTCAGGCGGTTGCGCAGATTATCGAGCGCCTGCGCGAGGCGCATCCCTCGCTGGACGATGAGGCGCTTTACGATCAATTGGAGTTCCAGGCCAACCCAGGCTTTGGCTTTCCCGGCAACGACATTGATCGTGTGGAGTTTTTTGTCGAGCACGGCCATTTGCGGGCACGGCTTCGCCTCAATGTGCTGGGCCTGTTTGGTACAGGGTCACCGCTGCCGGCGTTCTATGGCGAGCAAGCCTTTGCCGAGGTAGCGGGCGGTAATCCGACGCGGGAATTTCTTGATCTTTTTCACCATCGCCTGCACCGGCTGATAGTGCCGATCTGGCGAAAATATCGTTATCAGGCGAGTTTTCAAACGGGCGCCCGCGATCCCTTTTCCGAGCAGATGTTTGCATGGGTGGGCCTGGGTGGCAGCGCGATTCGCAGCGCGGCTCAACTGAACTGGAAACGCCTTTTGCCCTACCTGGGGCTGCTGAGCCTGCGCGTGCACTCCGCCGCGCTGATCGAGACCGTGCTGCGTTATTACTTCAAGCACAACCGGCTGGTCATCGAGCAGTGGGTCGAGCGCAGGGTAGTGATCGACCAGGAGCAGCGCAATGATCTTGGTCGCGCCTATAGCTCGTTGGGTTCGGACCTGGTGCTGGGGGAGTGCCTTATCGACCGCAGTGGCATGTTCAGGGTTCATGTATTGGCACTCGACTGGCAGCGTTTTCACGAGTTTTTGCCCACCGGGGCGGGTTACGAGCCGCTGTGTGCGCTGGTGCGTTTTGCCGCCCGGGACCCCTTGGAATACGACGTGCGACTGGTGTTGGCGGCGGGCGAGGTCCGGCCGTTGCACCTTGGCGAGCACAACGTCTGCCGCCTGGGCTGGACCAGTTGGCTGGGGCATGAGCGGGCAGACGGCGTGGTCATCCTGGCCAGTAAAAATCATTAGGGATTGATGGATATGATGAATGTGGATCTGCAACAACTTATCCAGGCATTGACGGCGTCCACACGGCGCGACCTGGAACGCAGCGCCGAGCGTTGTGTCACCCGGGGCGGCGGCGAGGTGCTGGTGGAAGACTTGCTGCTGACGCTCCTGGAGCATCCCGAGGGTGTTCTTATGCGAGCGCTGCAGGATGCGGGCGTGGATGCCGGGGAATTGCAGGCCGTGCTGCAACCTCGGGTCGACCAGAGCGCGTCCCGCAATCCGGTGTTTTCGCCCGCCCTGGTGCAATGGCTGCAGCAGGCGTTGCTGGTTGCCCATCTGGAGCTGGGCCGACGGGAAGTGGACCATGGCGCCTTGCTGCTCGCCTTGTTGCGCAACCCGATGCAGCACGCTGGCAGCCGTTACCAGGCGGTGATGAGCACGCTTGATGCACCGCGTGTGCTCGGATTTCTCTTGAGTGAAAACGCGCAGGCGGCTCCAGCTGAGGCGGGGCGTTCCTTGCTGGAGCGCTTTACCCATGACCTGACTCGCCAGGCCCGGGACGGGAAACTCGACCCCGTGCTCTGTCGCGATAACGAAGTCCGGCAAATGATCGATACGCTCGCGCGGCGGCGCAAGAACAACCCCATTCTGGTGGGCGAGGCGGGTGTCGGGAAAACCGCGATAGTCGAGGGCCTGGCCCTGCGGATCGTCAGCGCGCAAGTGCCAGAGGTGCTCAGGAAGGTGCGCCTGCTGACCCTGGACATGGGCCTGCTGCAAGCCGGTGCCAGTATCAAGGGTGAGTTCGAGCGCCGCCTCAAAGGCTTGATCGATGAGGTCAACGCCTCGCCGCAACCGGTCATCCTGTTCATCGATGAGGCTCATACCCTGGTCGGCGCAGGCGGCTCGGCCGGCAGCTCCGATGCCGCCAACCTGCTCAAGCCAGCGCTGGCACGAGGTGAGTTGCGTACCATCGCCGCGACGACCTGGTCGGAGTACAAGAAGTACTTCGAGAAAGACCCGGCGTTGGCGCGGCGTTTTCAGCCGGTGCAGGTGCACGAGCCGACGGTTGACGATGCCGTGACGATTTTGCGTGGGTTGGTCCCGGTGTATGAGGCCAGCCACGGAGTCTACGTGCGCGATGACGCCGTGGTCGCCGCCGCGCAGTTGAGTGCCCGCTACCTGGCCGGCTGCCAGTTGCCGGACAAGGCTGTGGACGTGCTGGACACCGCTTGTGCCCGGGTGCGGATCAGCCTGGTCACGGCGCCGGACGAACTGCAGCAGTTGCGCGCCGAACTGGCCGAGGGCACGCGCCAGCAACGTGCCGTGCGCAGGGATGCCGACGCGGGGTTGGCCATCGATGAACAGGTGCTGCAGCACCTCACCCGGAGACTGGATGAAGTAGAAGTTGCACAGTTCCAGCTTGAACAACGCTGGACCTACCAGCGCGAACTGGCCGAGAAGGTACTCTCGCTGCGCCAGCAACTGGCCGACGCCGGTAACCTTGGCGAAAGCACTGAGGCTCTCGCTCCGCTCCTGGCCCAGAACCATCAGGCGTTGCAGGCCATACAGCACGAACAGCGATTGGTCAGCTTCGAAGTATGCCCACGGTTGGTGGCACAGGTTATCAGCGCCTGGACGGGTATTCCCCTGGAGCAGCTTGCCCGCGAACACAGCGCGAAGGTCCTGAACTTTGCGGATGATCTGCGTGGTCGCATCCTCGGCCAGGAAGGTGCCGTGCAGGTCCTGGACCGTTGCCTGCGGGCTGTCGCGGCCGGCGTGAACAGGCCTGATGCCCCCGTGGGGGTATTTCTGTTGGTGGGCCCCAGTGGTGTCGGCAAAACTGAAACAGCCCACGCCCTGGCCGACCTGTTGTATGGCGGCGAGCGCTTTGTCACCACGATCAACATGTCTGAATACCAGGAGAAACACTCACTGTCCCGGCTGATCGGCGCACCACCGGGTTATGTCGGTTACGGGGAGGGCGGGGTGCTGACTGAGGCGGTGCGGCAAAAGCCCTATTCAGTGGTGCTGCTCGATGAGGTGGAAAAGGCCGATCCGGATGTGCTGAACCTGTTTTACCAGGTGTTCGACAAAGGGGTAGCCAATGATGGAGAAGGACGTGAAATCGACTTTCGCAATACCCTGATCCTGATGACTTCCAACCTGGGCAGCGATCTTGTCACCGGGCTGTGCGCCGACGGTCAACGACCGGCTGTCGAAGTACTGCATGCCGCGATCCTGCCGGTACTGACAGCTCATTTCAAGCCGGCGCTGCTGGCCCGTATGCGAGTCGTGCCGTATTACCCGGTGGCAGGCGCGGTGCTGCACCAACTGATTGAACACAAACTTCAGCGCCTGGGCCAGCGTCTGCTTCAGCGCAAGCTCGCATTCACTCACGCAGGGGATCTTGTCGCACACATGGCCGAGCACTGTAGCCACAGTGGGAGTGGCGCGCGGTTTGTCGACCAATGGATCGAGGAAAACCTGTTGCCGCAGGTGGTGGATCGCCTGCTGGATGCGATGGCCGTTGGCAAGTCCCTGCAGTTCGCCCATGCCAGGCTGGATGCCAATGGCACCGTAATCTGTGAGTTCAGCTGATGGCGGACAATCCGTTTACCCAGTTGCCAAGCCCGCTGGACTACGCCGCTGCCTTGTTGGGATGGTTTACCCGGTTGGGCGTCAATAGTGACGAATCGACATTGGCCGATGACTTTGCGGCAGGCGCCGCGCAACTGAGCGGCTGCGAGCTTGGCCAGTTGTACCTGCTCGACCAGGCCACCGGCCGCCTCGAACTGGCTGCCCAGTATTTGCCGGGCCTGTCGCCGCCAGGGGCGGTTGTGAGCTCGGGCGCGGATTTGCGGAACGAGCAACTGTTGCAGTACGTGCTGCAACAGAACCGGGTGTTTAACCTCACCGAGGCAGGCAGCAGTGTGTATGACACGGGGTTTCTGCCTGCGGGCGCGGCGTCCTGGCAATCACTCCTGTGCGTGCCGTTACCGGGGCCGAGCAAGCAGGTATCCGGGATGGTGTTGTGTGCCAGCCTGCGAGCGACGGAGCTGGCTGGCTATGGTGCGTCCCTGGGCCAATTGGGCAGTTTTGTCTTGAGCCAGTTGGCCCTGTTGCGGCGAATGCGCCGGACTCCCGGTACGTTGAAGGTGGTTCGCAGCACCCGCAGCACCAGCGCCTACGGCTTGATCGGAAACAGCACGGCCATGGACGAGACGTGCCGCCTGATCGGCAAGGTGGTGCATAGCCCCTACACCGTGCTGCTCCGGGGCGAGACCGGCACCGGTAAAGAGGTGGTCGCCCGGGCCATTCATGCCGCCGGCCCGCGCAGCAGCAAGGCATTTGTGGTGCAAAACTGCGCAGCGTTTCCCGAAGGCTTGCTCGAAAGTGAGTTGTTCGGTTACCGCAAAGGCGCGTTCACCGGGGCCGAAAGAGACCATGCCGGCCTGTTTGACACCGCCCACGGCGGCACGCTGCTGCTCGACGAAATCGGTGATATGCCGCTCTCACTGCAGGCCAAGTTGTTGCGGGTCCTGCAGGAGGGCGAGATTCGGCCGTTGGGTGCCAACACGTCCCACAAGGTCGACGTGCGAATCGTCGCGGCGACCCACCGGGACCTCACCAGCATGGTGGCTGAAGGAAGCTTTCGCGAGGACCTTTATTACCGGCTGGCGCAGTTTCCTATCGAGTTGCCGGCGCTGCGCCAGCGGGACGGGGACGTGCTGCAACTGGCCCGGCATTTCGCCGACAAGGCCTGTGCACTGTTGGGGCGAGCCACGGTGGGCTGGTCGAGTGCGGCCCTGGATCAACTGTCCAGCCACCACTTTCCCGGCAACGTTCGTGAGCTCAAATGCATGGTGGAGCGGGCGGTGCTGCTGTGCGACGACGAGGTGATCCTGCCTGCGCATTTATCGCTGCCATCAACCCTGTCCGCGCCCGCTGTCGACGCAACGCTGCGCCAGCGCATGGAGCGAGTCGAGCGGGTAGTGCTGATCGACTGCCTGCGCAAGAACCGTGGCAATCGAACCCGCACCGCCCGTGAACTGGGCCTCGCCCGGCGCACGTTGTTATACCGCCTTGCACGCCTGGACATTCCGTTTGGCGAAGTCCAGGGAGAGTGCTGAATGGCACACCCTTTCAATTCCGGGAGATACCTGATGCCTGTTAGTCAGTGGCAAGCCCTGGTGCTTGTGTTGTTTTTGCTGAGTGGCTGTAACACCAATCATGTCTTTGACGACGATGACTACCGTCCGCTGGGTGATCCGCGGTCCACCGGTCGTGGCCTGTGAGCGCGGAGGAGTCCTGCCATGCAGCTAGTGTTTGAGGTGTGCCCTGCGGAGCCAGCAGAGTCCGCGCCGGCGCTGCGCAAAGTCTTTGACGGAGTGGGGGGCGTCATCGGCCGGGGGGCCGGTTGCGACTGGACCCTGCCTGACACCAGTCGCCAGGTTTCCGGTCGTCACGCGGTGATCAGTTATCGTGACGGCCGGTATTTCCTGACGGATATCAGCAGCAATGGAACCCGCCTGGCAGGCAGCAGTGAGCGTCTGCATGAGGGGCAGCAGCAACCGATAGATGACGGCGCGGTATTTCAGCTGGGGCCGCTGAGTATTCGCGCACGACTGGTCAGCCCACCGCTGGGACAGGGCCAGGACGGATTACACAGGCTGATTCCCGATGATGCATTCCTTGAGCTGGACCCACTGCGGGCACTGGCCAGCGAACTGCAGCGCGAGGACGGGTCGCAAGAGCTGGCGGCCCTGAACATGACCACCTACGAGACATTGCGCTGGACGGACCACGCGGCGGCGGACCGGGATCACCTGACGGTTCCCGAGCTTGTGAAGCCTGCGCGCCAGGTTGCCCCAAGTCCGCAATCGCCCGTTCCAGGTCACGGCTCAGGGCCATTCTGGTTGGGGTTTGCGCAGGCACTCGGTATTGATCTGGGCGACCTCGATGAGTCGGCAAGAGAAGTCCTGGCGATCAAGGCCGCGAGCTTGCTCCGGCAAATGACTGAAGGGTTGCAACAGAGCCTGGGCACCCGTAACGAGCTCAGGCAAGAGCTGAAACTGGCACTCACCCAGACGCCGCTCCAAAGCCCCAACCCACTTAGAGACAGCGCAGACGCCAGTGCGGCCTTGGGGTCGCTGCTGGGTGTCGGGCAGCTGGGGCAGGTTTCCGCCGAGATGCTTGTCATGCGGGCGTACCGCGACATGCAGGCTCACGAGGTGGCCTTGCTGGCGGCCTGCCGCGCGGCAGTACGCGGCGCTCTGGCAGCCTTTGCGCCCGGCCATTTGCTGCTGTGCTTCGAACGCCAGGCAAGGCCGCCGCTGATTCCCCGGTGTGGCGCCCGCTGGCGCGCGTACCAGCGCCATTACCAGGCACTGATCGAGGACGAGCACTTGAGCGAGCGCCTGCTGGGCAGCGACTTCGCCAAGGCGTACGAGGAACAGATTCGTCTGATCTCAACCCTTCACCGTTATCCAGGATGATCTTCATGTCCCGAGTCACCGTTGCATTGTTGTGCGCTGTAATGGGTTTGCTGGGTGGTTGCTCCCTGTCGCCCTTTTCGAAGTTGACCAAGCTGGACCTGACACTGACCGCCAGCGAACGGGTCAACCCTGATCTCCATGGTCGCCCGTCGCCGATCGTGGTGCACCTGATGGAGCTTCGACACCCCGTGGCTTTTGAAAATGCGGACTTTTTCAGCCTTTATGCTCATGCCGAGCACACGTTGCCCAAGGACCTGGTGAACCTCGAAGAGCTGGAGTTGCGCCCCGGCGATCACTCCACGCTCAAACTCAGTCTTGAGCCAGGCAGTCGTTATGTCGGCGTGCTGGCGGCGTACCGTGATTTGCCTCACTCGCAATGGCGCTATGTGTTGCCGGTGACCGCGCAGCGATTGACCGGCGCTGAACTGATCCTTGATCAGGCCGGCATTCGGTTGGTCAACCCGCAACCCGCGAAGGCGGGCGACTGACATGTACAGCCAAAAAGTCATCTGGCAGGAAGGCATGTTGCTGCGCCCTCAGCATTTCCAGCAAAACGATCGGTACCACGATCAGCAACTCACGCGCCGCACCCAGCTGTTGTGCCGTCACGCCTGGGGCTTCCTGGCCCTGGAAATCGATGTGCAATACCTCAATATGGGCAAGGTCGTTATCAGCCAGGCCAGCGGCATATTGCCGGATGGCAGCCTGTTCGAGCTGGGCGGCGCGATGGAGTCGCTGGTGCTGGAGGTTCCGGTAAATACCGGGAAGCAGTCGATCTACCTGGCCTTGCCGCTGGCCACAGGTAACTGTGTTGAAGCCCGTCGACCCGAGCAGATTGATGTGTTGGCGCGCTACAAGACTCTTGCGGTAGACGTCAGCGACTCCAACGCCGGGGAAGAAGCTCGTCGTCAGGTCAATTGCGGGCAGCTGGATTTTCGCCTGTTGCTGGGGGAGCAACACAGCGACCCGCACTACGTGAAGCTCAAGGTTGCCCAGGTGCTCAGTTGCACCGAGGAGGGCGTCAGCCTGGACCCCGATTTTATCCCGAGCTTCATTCACCTGCATGGCTCCGGCTACCTGCTGTCTTGCCTCAAGGAAGTGATCAGCCTGCTCGCTTACCGGGGGGATGCCATCGCCGAGCGGATTCGCGCCAACGGTACCGCCGCCGGCGCGGAGGTTGGCGACTTCCTGATGTTGCAATTGATCAATCGCACCGAACTGGTCTTGCGTCACTACCTGGGCCTGAGCCAGGTCAGCCCTGAAACGCTGTATCGAACATTGCTGTCGATCCTGGGTGAACTCGCGACGTTTGCCAGCGACAGCAAGCGTGCGCACTTCGAGGGGCATTACCGGCACAGCGACCAGGGCGCCAGCTTTCGTGGATTGATGGAGCCGATTCGCAGCCTGCTGTCGATGGTGCTTGAGCAGCATGCCATTGAGCTGGCGCTGCAGCCTCGCCAGTACGGGGTGCTGGTGTGCCCGGTGAGCGATCTCAACCTGCTGGGTTCGGCGACCTTCATTCTGGCCGCCAGCGCCCATTGTGACGCCGAGGAGCTTCGACACCGGCTTCCGGCGCACCTCAAGGTCGGCCCTGTGGAGCGGATTCGCGAGTTGGTCAACCTGCAGTTGGCGGGCATCAAGGTCAAGCCGCTGCCGGTGGCTCCCCGGCAGATACCGTTTCATGCCGCCAACACCTATTTCATGCTTGAACTCGGTGCCCGGGACATTGAGCAGTTGAAGCAGTCGGGAGGATTTGCCTTCCACGTCAGCGGTGAATTTGCCGAACTGGAACTGAAATTCTGGGCCATCAGGAACTGAGACCATGGACAGGGAATACCCGCAGGACGAGAAAACCGTCCTGCTTGATCGACAGGGACGCGGACCGGCGCAGGGACCGATGACCGACTTCGCATCGCCGCCGCGTTTCGAACAACTGGAAGACCGGATGATCTACGCGGCCCGCTTGCAGGGCGCGGAGCATTTCGACATTGGCCTGAACAGTTTGGTGGCGCCTGCCTGGGAGCTGTTGTCCGAGGTGGTCCGCCTCAAGCGCAGTACCGCCGAGGAAAGCCTGCGCGCCCTGAATGAACGACTCTCGGCGGCAGTCACGCTGTTCGAGACGCGGGCCCGGCATGACGGGGCCCAGGCCAGCGAGGTCATGGCGGCGCGGTATGTGCTGTGCAGCGTGATCGACGAGGCAGTGGTCACCACCTCATGGGGCAGCCAGAGCGATTGGTCGAAGATGAGCCTGCTGAGCAGTTTTCACAACGAAACCTTCGGCGGCGAGAAGTTTTTCCAGTTGCTTGAGCGCATGTCGAGGGACCCCTTCAAGCACCTGGCGATGCTGGAGTTGATGTACCTGTGCCTGTCCCTCGGGTTTGAGGGCAAGTACCGGGTCATGGAGCGTGGGTTGTTGCAGCTTGAACAGGTTCGGGACGCGCTGTATCGGCAGATCCGGCATGTGCGGGGTGATACGCCTGCGGCGTGCGCGCCGTCGCACAGGCCGGAACAGCCGCGCCGGAAACGGCTGAGGGTCGTGTCGCTCACCTGGATTGCAGTGTTTGTCGCCGCCAGCCTGTTGAGCCTGTATGCAGGATTTGCCTGGGTGCTGGGCCAGCAGCGTGAAGCGATGTTGCAACCGTATCAACTCGTGGCGCCGGATATGTTCCGGGCGCCGCTCTAACGCAGGGAGCAACGCATGAACGCATTCTTCAGGAGCGCGGGCGCCGTGCTGGGCAGGGTTTGGGTCTGGAGCCTGCTGCTGGTGCTCGCGGTCGCAATGACCGTGTGGTTCTTCGGGCCACTGCTGGCTGTCGACGACTATCGATTCTGGCAAGCGGCGGCATCGCGCTTGCTGACAATCAGCGGGCTGTTTTTGTTGTGGGGCCTGGCGATGGTGTATGCCAATTGGCGCAGTATGGCCCGGCAATCAACCGTCGATGACGGCGAGCCACGCCCGCGCAAAAGCCAGATTGAAAACGAGCAGCGGCACCTGCGCGGTCGCTTCAAGGACGCTTTGTACACCCTGAAACACTCCCGGATTTATGGTGAACGCAGCCCGCGTTGGCGTAATGCATTGCCCTGGTATTTGCTGATCGGCAAGGAAGGCAGTGGCAAGTCCCGGATGTTGGCCGCCAGTGGCTTGCAGTTGCTCCAGGATCAGGGCGCGTCGGTAGCGACGCAGGGCGGTGCCACGCGGGACTGTGACTGGCATTTCGCCGAGGACGGCGTGTTGCTCGACGTCGCCGGCCGCTACCTTACCCAGCCTGACAGCCAGGTGGATGGCGCGGGTTGGTCGACGCTGCTGGAGCTGCTCAAGGTGCGGCGCCGGACACGCCCGCTCAACGGTGTGGTGGTGGCGCTGTCCACGGACACATTGCTCCATGGCAGCGAGCGTGAGCTGGAGAATGAGGCGCGGGCAGTCCAGAGTCGGTTGCTGGAGATCCGCCGGACGTTGCATGTGGAGGTGCCGATCTACCTGGTGGTGACCCAGGCCGACCGCCTGCCGGGGTTTGCGGAGTTCTTCGACCGGCCGTTGGGCGAAGGCAGTGATGCGGTGTTGGGCGAATCTATCGTCCCAGGCAAAGCGGGTATTGGCATTGCCCAGGTACGACAGGCGTTTGAAGCACTGCTGCAGCGCTTGAGCGGTGAGCTTGTGCAGCGCCTGCACCAGGAACGCAACAGTGATCTGCGCGGACGGATGCTCGACTTCCCCCATCAGGCGGCCCGGATTGGCGAGCGCCTGAGCCTCTATATCGACGTTGCTTTTTGCGGCCCGCGTTATCAGCACACCAACGGCTTTCGTGGTTTCTACTTGACCAGCGCCGACGGTGGCCCACAGGCACTTGAACCACGTGCGTACTTTATCCAGGGCTTGTTCAGCCGGGTGATTCTGGTGCAAGCCGACCTGGCGGACCTCGATAGCCAGGAACGCCGTCGAATCCGCCGGCACCAGGGGGGGCTGGCCCTGGGCGCGCTAGTGGTCGTCGTGGCGGCGGGCTTGCTGTGGACCCACAGTTACTCCTCCAATCATCAACGTCTGGAGCAACTGCAGGCGCTGGCACGACAGCCCGCACCCGTGCAGCCTGGGTCAGACGCTACCCAGGCACTCCTGCCGCTGCTGGACAGCCGCCTGGCGGCCACGCGGATTTTCCCCTTGCCGGGTGAAGCCCGGCTGGTTGAGCGGATGGGGTTGTATCAGGGCAGTATCAGCCGTCCGGTGCTGGAGCAGGCCTACGAGCGTGCCTTGGGGCGGCTGTTGCTGTCCCAGGTCAGCGAGATGCTGCAGGAACGAGTTCGCGGCAGCCTGGAAGATCGTGAGCGGCTGCTGGATAACCTCCGGGCGTACCTGATGCTCAACCTGCGGGAGCGGCGGGATGTCGGCTGGCTGCGTGAGCGGGTGGCGGGGCATTGGTCTGTACGGTTTGCCGGTGAGCCCTCCGTGCAAAACCGGTTGAATGAACATTTCGCGCGCTTGCTTGAGCAGCCGTTCGTGCAGCCGCTCGATGACGAGCTGGTGGCCCGCGCGCGCCACGTGTTGCGCGGCGAATCGCTGGTTGACGTGGTGTACCGGGTGCTGCGCGAACAAGCTCGCGGCCTTGAACCGTTGCGCCTTGCACACGGGCGGGTGTTTGAGGGGGGCGAGCGTTCCATTCCGGGGTTTTATACCCGCACGTACCAGCGGCATTTTGAAGCGCAGGGCGCGCGGCTGGTGAACACCATCGTCCAGGACAACTGGGTGCTGGGAGAGGGCGCCGACCTGAGCGCCATGGATTTGCAACGGTTGATGGTGGAGCTTGAACAACGCTACTTCAGCGAGTATGCCGATGCCTGGAGCGAGGCGCTTGGGCAGGTTGGCCTGCGTGAAACTGAAAACTCCAGGCAAGGCGCCGAACAGCTCGCCAGCTTGACGTCGGCCCAGTCGCCGTTGTTGCAGTTGTTGCAGCAGGTTCGTGACCACACGCGCCTGCCGTCGGCCAGTGAGCGCCTCGACGAGCTGGCTGCCAAGCTGCCTGGACCTGCGGCAGAGCGGTTGCCGACCGCCGCCGGGCTGGTCAATGCCTTGCCCGACAGCGCACGGCGAGCCATGCAGCGCCGCTTCGAGCCCTTGCACCAGTTGCTGGACAGCCAGGAGAACCCGGGGGCCGAGTTGACCGGCGTGTTACAGGCGCTCAACGACTTGCACCTGCAGTTGGCGAGCTTGAATCGCGAAGGCGCGCCGGAGCCGGTCGCGTTCGAGATGGTCAAGCGGCGGATCCAGGGGCAACAGGATGCGCTGAGTAACCTGCGCAACGTGGCCGCTCGTTTGCCGCTGCCGCTGGCGGGCTGGTTCGAAAGCCTGGCCGACGAGCATTGGCGCCTCATGCTCGACCAGGCCTATCGGCATGTGAACCAGCGTTATCAGAGCGAGGTATATGGTTTCTACAGCAGGGCGATCAAGCTGCGTTTCCCGTTCAATGCCCACGCCAGCAGCGACGTTTCCCTCAACGACTTCCAGGAGTTTTTCAAGCCTGAGGGGATCATGGCGCGATTCTTTGACAGCTATCTGAAGCCTTTTGTCAGCGGTGATTCCGGGCGCTACAGGCTGCGTAGCCTGGATGGGCGCAGCTTGCCGATGTCTCGGGCGTTGCTCGACCAGCAGGCGAAGGTGCAGGTGATCAGGCGCGGTTTTTTTGCGGATGAGCCGGGGGACTTGCAGGTTCGTTTCACGCTCGCGCCCTATAGCCTGGACCCGTCGGTGAGTCGCGCGGTCTTGCGTTTGGGTGGTCAGCAGATGGAGTACCGGCACGGGCCGATTGTCCCCATTGCGATGCAATGGCCAGCCGAGGCTGAGAATGGTCGCAGCAGCCTGGTGCTGGAGCGGGGCAGCGAGCGGGCGTTGGGGCTCGAAAAAAATACCGGGGCCTGGTCCCTGTTTCGCTTGTTCGACTTGATGCAGAACGAACCCTCCAGCGGGCAGGATGAGCTGATCCTCAAGGCTGACCTGGCAGGCTTGCGCGCCAACTACCTGCTGACCAGCCGACGCACCCCCAATCCATTTCAGATGGCGCAGTGGCGAACTTTTCGCCTGCCGGAGCAGTTGTGAGCCAACCTCGCGACCGCTGGCACAGCGCCGGTCGCACAGACCGTGGAAAGGTCCGTTTACGCAACGAGGATGCCTTTCTCGATTGCCCCGGGACGGGCTGCTGGGCCGTGGCGGACGGGATGGGCGGGCATCAGGCGGGGGACATCGCCAGCCAGCTGGTGGTCGATGGCCTGGCGTCATTGCCCGGCCAGGGCAGCCTGGATGAACGCGTCGAGGCGACCCGTCGTTGCCTGCAATGGCTCAACCGGCGGCTGGGCGATGAATTGACGCTGGCCTCCCATGGCGCCGAGGCCATCATGGGAAGCACGGTCGTGGCGTTGTTGCTTCAGGGCGATCGCGCTGCGTGTGTCTGGGCCGGTGACAGTCGTTGCTATCTGTGGCGCGGGCAGACGCTGTACCAGCTGTCGCGAGACCATTCGCTGTGTGAGCAATTGATTGACCAGCAGGTGAGCCCGGAACAGGCCAGGGCCCATCCAGACGCACGGGCCTTGACCCGGGCCATCGGCTCGCGGGCACCACTGAGCCCGCAGGTCCTGGAACTCGGTACCTTGGCAGGGGATGTGTTTCTGTTGTGCAGCGACGGCCTGTACCAGGCGCTTAGCCATTCTGAGTTGGGCCAGGCCTTGAGCCAGGGAAACCCGCAACGTGTCCTGGACCAGCTGTTTGCAGGTGTCTTGCGCGGCACGGCCGGCGACAACCTGACCGCTGTGGTGGTGCAGTCATGCGTGACCTGACCCACTTTGCCTTTGCCAAGGCCCCGGTAAACCCACCGCGCGACGGAGCCCCCGAGTTGCTGGCCGGGCGATACCTGATCGAGCGCGTGTTGGGCGCAGGCGGCATGGGCGTGGTCTATCGTGCGCGGGACCTGCTGCACGAACAGTTTGGCGAGCCCTGTTCCAGTGTCGCGATCAAGGTGTTGGGCGAAGCCATTCGCGAATCTGCGGATGCCCACGTGTTGCTGTACAACGAGTTTGCCCTGACCCGCAGCCTGCGGCATGAGCAGGTGGTGCGTGTGTATTCATTTGAAGTGGATGCTCCCGGCCAGATCGCATTCTTTACCATGGAACTGCTCCAGGGCATGACCCTGGACCGGTTGCTGCTGGAGTGCCCCGGCGGTTTACCCTGGCAAGCGCTGCAAGGCATCGCCGTGCAATTGCTCGACGCGTTGCGCCATAGCCATCAGCAGGGTGTGCTGCACGGGGATGTGAAACCCGCCAATGTCATGGTGGGAGACGACGGCTTGCGCTTGTTCGATTTCGGTCTGGGCGAGGCTTGCGGACAGGCCCCGGCGGGTTCTCCAGGCTTGAGTCGCAGCCGCTTCAATGCCTGGACGCCCGCGTACGCCGCGCCGGAGTTGTTGGCTGGCGGAGCACTGTCGGCCAGCGCCGACCTGTATGCAGTGGCCTGTGTGTTGTACGAATTGGCACAAGGCCGGCGCCACGCCAGTGACAGGCCGGCCCGGCCCCGGCAACTGCCTCGCCATTGCTGGCCTGTATTGCGTACCGCGTTGACGGCTGACCCTGAACGCAGGGCCGTTACTCTTGATGAATTACGCGCGGTGCTCGCTGATCGCAGGAAGGGCCTGGGCCGCTGGTTCTAGACGGGCAAGTCGTGCAGCTGGCAATACTCGAACCAACTCAGGCCTGCCATTTGCGCCACCTCCTTGTGCACCTCAAGGCGTTGCGCCTCGAACTCCGCCGGGGAATGCGCCGTCAATTTCAGCGTCAGTTCCCAGGCGAACAAGCCCTGTTGCTCGGCTTCTGCCTCGAAGGCTTCATGCAGGCGCTCGGCGCGGTACTGCTCCATGGTTTCCCCTTTGGCCTGGGCCGCCAGGGGGTTCAATGTATTCAGTTCCGCGGCCAGGGCCGGGTGTTCACTCAAGAATCGGTCCAGGGCTAGCTGGTGGTTTTCGCCGGGTTGGGACAAAGGTTTACTCCACGGTAAGAGAGACGGTCAGTGTGGCTTGGACATTAAAAAAGCCGCCATGGCTGCATAGGCGGGCAAGGTCACCCCATCATTGGCGGCGTTGCCGGCCACCGGGTGGGAGGCATAGCGAACAATCACCATTTCGGCCTTGGGGTCGATGTAGATGCTCTGGCCATGCACCCCGCGGGCCATGAAGGCGCCGTCGGGATTGTGGGTTACCCACCACATGTTGCGATAGCTCCAGCCCTTCAATTGAGCGTAGCCGGCCTGGGCGAACGCCTGCTTGTCGCCGCCCTGGCGAATATCCGTCACCACGTTTTCGGGCACGATCTGCTGGCCATTGAAGCGCCCGCCGTTGCGCAGCATCTCGGCAAACCGGGCCAGGTCCCGCAGCCCGGTGTTCAGGCCGCCACCGGCGAAGGGTGTGCCGATGGAGTCGACGGTGAAGTAGGCGTCCTGTTCGGCGCCAAGCCGACTCCAGATGCGTTCGCTGAGCAGTTGCGCGACGTTGCGCCCGGTCGCGCGGGCAATCACCCAGCCGAGTACGTCGGTATTGACGGTCTTGTAGCCGAAGGCACGCCCGTGTTCGCCACGCTGCTTAACCGTTTGCAGGAACTCGTAGTAGCTGCGCGGCCCGGTGTAGTCCTTGGGTTTGGGCAGCGGGTTGCCGGCCTGGGCGTGGGCCCAGACTTCGGCATTGGGGTCGGCATAATCTTCGCTGTAGTCCAGGGCGGTGGTCATGTCCAGCACCTGGCGCAAGGTGGCGCTGCCAAAGGCCGAACGGCCGAGTTCGGGCACGTAGTCCACGATCTTTTTCTGTGGGTCCAGGGTGCCATCGGCCACCAGCATCGCGCCCAGGGTACCGATCACCGATTTGGTGACCGACATGGCCGCGTGTTGCCCATCCTCCTTGAGCACCCCGAAATAACGCTCATAAACCACCGTGCCGCGATGCATCACCACGATGCCATCGGTGTAGGTGGCGTCCAGGGCCTGGCGCCAGGTCAGCGGCTGGGCTGCACCCACTGGCTGCACGGGGATTGCATCGAGTGCCGGGTCGAGTTTGCGTGGCAATGCCAGCGGTGCGCCGAGCCCGCGGGAGACGTTCACCGTGGGCATCAATTGGCGAAAGTTGGCGACACTCCAGCGCATCGCCGGGAAGCGGAAATAGCTGCCGTCTTCAAAGCGTACGGTGCGGTCGGCCGGCGGCGGTGCGCCGACCATCCATTGCAGCCTGGCCGGGTCGCTGGCCTGGGCATCGGCGAAGGTCGGGGTGGCGGCGCCGGCCAACGGGCTGGTCAGCCCAAGCAGCGCACAGGCCATGAGGGGAGTGAATCGCAGCATCAGTCGAGTCCGTTCGAGGGGTGCGTCGTTTTTTACGACAACCAGTGCGCCAAAGGATGGGCCAACCCGAGCCAATCGACAAGCAGCAAGCCCCTGCGGTGATTCTGAATAAATGCGCCAGGGGCGGCAAAAGCCTTTCGCTTGCGGTGTCAGGGCGTGTAGCGTTACCCCGTGATAAGGCGACAGCCAGGTGTTATTTTGCGACCCTGGCATCAGGGACCGAGGGACAGGTGATGGCGCAAACGCTGTTCAAGCTTTTCTTCACCCAGCGGCTGGCGGCCCTCGCCAGTACCGAGTCGTTGCGGGCCATACGCGAGGGGCTGTTGTGGATCCTGCCGTGCCTGCTGGTATCGGCCGGTTTCCTGATCCTGTCCGAATGCGCCCGAGTGCTGGGTTTCGACCCTCAGGTGGTGGCCTTCCTGGCGGGGTTGCACAACCAGATCAGCTCGGTGATCCCGCTGCTGGTGGCAGCCTCCATCGGTTACATGCTCGCGATCCAGCACCGCCTACCGCAACTCCCGGTAGCGTTCCTGTGCCTGGCCCATGTAGTGATCGCCACGTTTGTGCTGCGGGATTTTCCCCGAGCCTCGGCGACCTTCGTGTTGTTCATCGCCATCGCCTCACCGCTGATCAATGTGCCCGCCATCGCCTGGCTGCATCGGCGTCGCTGGACGCGGTTGATCAACGAAGACCTGGTGGGACACAACCTCAAGGGCACCCTCAATATGGTGGTGCCGGGGGCGATCACGGCGCTCGGGCTGGTGCTCGTGCTGTCGTTGCTGTTGCAGATTCCGCAGGTGGCGCAGCTTCAGGGTCCGCAGGTGCTCGATGCACTGGAGACGCCCTATGGCAGCGGCCTGTTTGTGACCCTGATGAATTCGCTGCTGTGGTTTTTCGGGATCCATGGGGTCTACGCCATGCAGCCATTTTTTGATGTGCTGGACCAGGCGGTCGGGCTAAATAACGCGGCGGTGGCCGCGGGCGAGCCAGTCAAATATCTACTGAATGGCGGCTTGCTGGGCAGTTTCGCGTTTATCGGCGGTTCGGGTGGTGCCCTGTGCCTGCTGCTGGCGATCCTGCTGTTTTCCAAAAGCCGATCCATGCGATTGGTGGCGATGGCGAGCCTGCCGCTGTCGTTGTTCAATGTCAGTGAAGTGCTGTTGTTTGGCTTGCCGATCATTCTTAACCCGCGGCTGTTCATTCCCTTTCTGGTGGTCCCGGCGTTCAACGTGATACTGGCGTTGATGGTGGTGCAGATTGGCTGGGTGTCGCCTGCGGTGGTGAGCGTGCCATTTACCGCGCCGGTGTTGCTCAACGCCTACCTGAGCACCCACGGCGATCTTGCGGCAGTGTTGCTGCAGGTGGTGTTGCTGGGGGTTGGCATGCTGATCTATGCGCCCTATGTGCGCGCGATCAACCGCCAGGCCACGGAGGGCGGCACGGTGTATTTGAAGTCGCTGGACATGACCTTTCGCGGCCTGGAAGAAAAAGGCCGCTTGCTGGAGCTGGACCCGGTGATGGCGTCCCACAAGGCCCAGGCGCGCCAGGTCAGCGAGTTGAGCCATATCCAGCAGATCAGCGACTACGAGTTCTACCTCGAATTCCAGCCGCAGATTTCCACCCGGACCGGGCTATGCACCGGTTGCGAAGCGTTGATGCGGGCCCGGGACGCCGAAGGTACGGTGCATTCACCCTGGGAGTTCCTGCAATGGCTGGCCCATGCCAGGTTGATGCCTGACGTGGATGTGTGGGTGGCATCCCAGGCTGTGCGCCAGTACCAGAAGTGGCAGAAGGTCGGGTTTACCTTGCCGATGACGATCAATATCTCCAGCGCCACGCTGACTACCCCGGCGTATGGTGATCGGCTGGTGGAAATACTGGCCCAGGCCCACGGGCAGGTTTCGGTGGAGATCACTGAGGATGCGCTGGTGGGCGATATCCAGGGCACGCGGCAGATGATCGAGAAGCTCCAGGCGATTGGTGCCAAGGTGTATATCGACGACTTCGGCACCGGATTTTCAGCGCTGAGTTACCTGCACCAGTTCCCCGTAGATTTCATCAAGATCGATCGCAGTTTCGTGGTCGCCCAGCATGATCCAAAGGGCGCCCAGGTGTTGACCGGGATGCTGCGGTTCTGTGAGGCGTTGAACCTCGGGGTGGTGGTGGAGGGCGTGGAAACCGCCGAGCAACTGGCGTTTTTGCAGTCGGGCTCGGAGCTGATCATCCAGGGCTGGTATTTCAGCAAGGCGCTGCCGGGCGATGAACTGGAGCGGTTCGTGCGCGGGCGGTATACCCAGATGCAATCTAACGCTCCAGAACCCCTCTGAAGGTTGCGCTCAACGCCCGCAATGTCTCGCGGGAGCGGCCGTCGCTGATGCGGCTGTGCAGCACGATTTCACTGACGGGCAATGCCGGTAATCCGTACTGTTCGCTGACGTCCACGGCGCCCGCCGGCGCCACTCGCCGGGCCAGCGCCGCCACACCCAGGCCGGCGCTGACTGCCGCACCTACCGCCATTACGCCGCCGCCGACAAACACTTCGGTCCAGTCAATCCGCGCCTCATCCAGCGCGCGCACCGCCAGGTGTCGCACGCCGCAGGGCGAGGCCATGGTTGCCATGCGCAGGGGCGTGCCGGGCGTGTGCTGCCAGGTAGGCGCGGCGAACCAGCCAAAGCGCTCCACCACCAATACCTCACCGTCCTGGCGATCGCCTTCGTTGCGCACGATCACCGCGTCCAGTTCGTTGCGGTCGAACGCCGCCACCAGGTCGCGGGACGAAGCGATCCGCACCTCCAGGATCACCAGCGGGTCATAGGCGGCCAGGCGGCTGAGCCACAGTGGCAGGTCCGGCCCGGCCACGTGGTCGCTGATGCCGATCACCAACCGTCGGGGGGCGCCATTGCCCATGTCACCCAACGCCCGTTCGTGGGCATTGAGCAATGCGCGGGCGGCGACGATGAACTGCTCGCCCTGGGGCGACAGCCGCACATGCCGCGGTGTACGAACCAGCAGGCGATAACCGAGGCGTTCTTCCAGGCGCTTGAGCTTGAGGCTGATGGCTGCCTGCGAGGTGTCCAGTGCCTGGGCCGCGCGGGTGAAACTGGCGAAATCGGCGACCAGGACAAAGGCGTGCACGGTGTTGATATCCAGCGGCTTGAGTGCGTCGATCATTTCAGTTCCTTATCACACCTATATCTGGTGATATCTTGCTGAAATCATGGGCGCTGCGCAAGCTGGGCACTCATCTGAACAGGAGCGCCATGATGTTTGCCAAACAATATTCACACCGCTTGCCAGCCGATTACGACATGGGTGTCATCCGTGAGCGGGCCGCTCGCCTGGGGCCGTTGTGGGATCATGCCGAGGGTTTGCTGTTCAAGGCGTTTATCGCCCAGGAGCGAGGGCAGGGGCCGGGGGTGGGTAACCTGTATTCGTCGGTTTATCTGTGGTCGGATCCTTTGCAGGCTGCGGATTTCTTGCTCGGCGAGCGCTTCCAGAAGGTCCTCGACAGTTTTGGCCAGCCGCACATTGAGTCCTGGTTACCGCTGGACGTGCAGCGAGGTCCGGCGCAAGACGCCTTGAGCCTGTATCGGGAGGAGTGGGCGCTGGCGCCGGGGGCGGACCGCGGGCAAATCCTCGCCGCAGAAAAGGCCCGCAACCAGCAGCTCGCGGACAGCAGCGATAACTTCGCGGTGTTTCTGGCGCTGGATGTGCAGGCGTGGAAGCTGGTGCGAATTACCTTGTCGGCCAAGGCGCTGGATGTGAACCATCCGGGCAATGGCTACGAGGTGTTCTACCTGGCGCGGCCCGGGGTGTGAATGCCGGTAGCCGCCGATTCGTCGGCGGCTACCTGTACCGTCAGGAGTTGAGACGCGCCTGAGGCTGGCTCAGCTTGCGCTCGGCCACGGCGCCGAACACCAGGCCCAGGGTGGTCCACAGCACCAGTTGAATCCCCAGGGAGGCCACGCGGAATTTCCACAGCAACACTGCCGAGAACTGTTCCGGCACTTCGTTGATGGTCGGGAACAAGCTGCCGGCCACCGACACGATCACAATGTACAGCGCCACACCGAGGATCGCGCCTGCCCATAGGCCACGGCTGGCAATCAGCTTGCGCGCCGCGTTGATCGCAATCACCGCAGCCGCCACCGACACCAGCAGCATCAGGAAGAACAGCTTGGTGCGTTGCGCGATGGTGGCGGGGTCGCCCACCGATGGCGGGTTGGCCGGATACTTCAGCCCCGGCACCACGATGATCGTCACAAACGCCGCCAATGCCAGCAGCGCTGCCAAGCCACGGGGGCCGACCTTGCCGATGCGGCCCAGGGAGTAGGCGAACACCAGGGCGAAAATGCCACCCAGGGAGACGCTGTACACCACCACGCCGGTGAACAGGCCGAAGGTACTTTGTACTTCGCGGCTCACCAGTTCTTCTTCCGGCGCGTCGCCGTGAATCTGTGCCATCTGATCTTCGAAGGCGATGGCCTTGTCGATCTGCGGCTCACCAAAGGTCTTGGCGAAGCCGAAGGCCAGGATGCCGGCGAGCAGGCCCACCAGCATCCCGCGAACGAGTAAATGCCCTGTCATGTCGTCACGCTCCAATCAATGGCAGGGGAAACCCAGCAGGTGGCGACCGTCATGCACAAACTCATGCACGTACATGCCTTTGAACACGGCCGTCGCGCCTTGCTCGGCGCCGACGAAGTAAATCGCGAGCAATAGCAGCAGGCCGCCGAAGATCGCCCAGGGCAGGATTTCGCCCAGGGGAATGGACGGTATTGAAACGTCGGAGCCAGTTGCAGCGGTATAAGCCATGAGAACCTCCAGGGATGACGCGTCCCGAAATGGATAGCGAGTTGGCTGAAACAGGGTCTGGCTTACGGCTAGAAGGCCGAATACAGTGGCGCGACCGCGCCGGCATTGAACCGGCTTCCTGTTGCAGAATAGTTGAAACATGTTGAAACAACTTCGCAAGTCTACGCTGACTGCACCTTAAAACCAGAGCGATTTGTCATGCAGGCCACCCGTTTGACCCTTGTTGCCCACGCCGGCACCCGTGCCCAGAAACAGGCACGCTTTGCGCTGGATGAGTCGGTGGAGATGGACTGGCAGCAGGCGGCGCTTTCCCAGGGGCAACGCTTCAAGCGTGCACCCCGGGTGCTGTGCGGCCCGGAGGCGCGGACCCGGCAGACGGCGGCGCTGTTTGCCGACGATGCTTTGGTTGAAACAGCCCTGCGCGATTGTGATTTTGGCCGCTGGCAAGGGTTGGCGATCGAGGAGGTTCAGCAGGCCGAACCCGAAGCGCTTCAGGCCTGGTTGACCGACAGCACCTCGGCGCCCCACGGCGGCGAGTCGGTAGTGCAACTGTGTGAGCGGGTAGGGCAGTGGTTGCAGTCCCTCGAGCAATCCCCGGGGCATGTCGTGGCGGTGACGCATCCATTTGTGATCCGCGCAGCGCTGCTGCATGTCATGCAATGCCCACCCGCGATGTTCAACCTGATCGACGTGGAGCCGCTGTCATCCACCGAGTTACGCTTCAATGGCCGTTGGCGCCTGCGCCTGGAAACTCACGCCTGACGTCCCGAACATGGCAAAATCCGTTCCCCGCACCGAGACCACCCATGAAGACTTTCCCATGAAACGCATCCTGATCATCGGCATTGGCGCCGGCAACCCCGACTACATCACGATGCAGGCGGTCAAGGCGCTCAACCGCACCGACGTGTTTTTCCTGATGGACAAGGGCCAGAGCAAGGACAAGCTGATCGACCTGCGCCGGGAAATCTGCGAGACCTACATCACCGATCACGCCTACCGCTTTGTCGAGGCCGATTGCCCCGAGCGGGTGCGCGGTGATATCGACTACACCACCGCCGTGAAGGACCTGAACCGCGACAAGCAGCAGACCTTCGAACGGATGATCAATGAAGAAATGGCCGACGGTGAAGTGGGCGCATTCCTGGCCTGGGGCGACCCTGCACTGTACGACAGCACCATTCGTATCCTGCAGGCGATCCTCGCCAGCGGCAGCTGCGAATTCGAATTTGAAGTGATCCCCGGGATCACCAGCGTCCAGGCGTTGGCGGCGCAGCACAAAGTGCCGCTGAACCGCATCGGTCGCTCCATCGAAATCACCACCGGGCGCCGGTTGGCGGCGGGGCAGGCGAGTGATGCCGACACCCTGGTTGTCATGCTCGATGCCGAAGATTCCTACCGCACCGTGGCCGATCAGGACCTGGATATCTACTGGGGCGCCTACCTGGGCACACCGGATGAAATCCTGATCAGCGGCAAAGTGGCCGAGGTTGCCGAAGAGATTGAACGTGTGCGCAAGGCGGCGCGCCAGGCCAATGGCTGGATCATGGATACCTATTTGTTGCGCAAACCCTAGAGGTTGATGCTCATGCTCAAACTGATTGCCCTGACGGTAGCGCTGTTTACCGGCGCCGCACAGGCCGAAGACGTATTGCACACCGACCTGCCGCTGCCTTACCTGGAACAGACTCAAAGTGATGCCCGCAACGAGCCGCTGGTGATCTTCCTGCACGGTTATGGCAGTGACGAGGCCGACCTGTTCGGGCTCAAGGACCGCTTGCCGTCGACCTGGACCTACCTGTCTGCACGGGCACCGATGCCGGTGGAGGGCGGTGGTTATCGCTGGTTTCGCAAGAAGCCGGGCGATGGCGATTTTGATGGCGAGACCGCCGACCTGCAGAGCAGCGCCAAGCTGATCGAAGCCTTCGTCGCCCAGGCCACCACCAAGTACCACACCCAACCTGAGCGGGTGTTTCTGGTAGGGTTCAGCCAGGGTGCGATCATGTCGTATGAAGTCGGGTTAAGACATCCCGAAACCCTGCGCGGGATTGCGGCGTTGAGCGGCAGCCTGCTGCCGGTACTCAAGGCCGAACTCAAGCCGGATGCGCCACTGGGCAAGCTGGCGATTTTCATCGGTCACGGGACGCTGGACCAGGCGCTGCCGTACTACTCGGCAACGCGGGCCAACGAGGTATTGCAGGGGATTGGCCTCACGCCGGAATTCCACGGCTACCCGGGGATGATTCATACCGTCGGTGAGGCGGAGTTGCTGGACTTGAAGCAGTGGCTGGAAAAGAGCCTGCGCTGAGTCCTGCGATGTGAACGCGATCAAAAATGTGGGAGCGGGCTTGCTCGCGAAGACGGTGTTGCAGTCAGCGCATGTATTAACTGACCCACCGCATTCGCGAGCAAGCCCGCTCCCACATTGGATTTTCACTGCCAGATAAAACCGGTTATTTACCGCCGATAATCTGCTTCACCAACAGTGCATGACCGGCTTCATCATCCGCCCGGGAAATGGCCTGCACCACCAATTGGTGGCTGCCGGAACCCGTCAGGAAGGTGGAGCTCAGTGTCTTGCCGCCGCCCATGGTCGCGGTGCTGTCGACCTGGCGCAGGGCCAGGCCTTTCACGGTGAGTTTCTTCTCGGCGCCTTTCTTGAAGTCCGGCAGGGCGGCGCTTTGTTCCTTGACGAAATCCGCCACGGCACCGTCGAGGAACTGCGGGTCGTTGTCCTTGATCAGGCCGGCGACACTCGGTTTTTCGACGACGAAGATCACGCTTTTGGTGGCCTGGTCACTGTACATCGTGCCGCTGGCGCCTGCGGTGCCGTGCTCGGCATCACCGGCCGGCAGTGGGTCGGCCAGGTAGGACTTGGGCAGGTTGAAGCTGAACTTGCCATCCAGGGTGGAGATGGTCTGGGTGGCGGTCTTCTGCGCCACTGGCTTGCTGGCGGCGAGGACTTGGCTGGCGCCGAAGCCGGCGGCCAGCGCGAGGGCCAAGAGGGCTGCGGTCTTGCTGAGGGTGGCCATGAAGCTCTCCAGGGATGAACGAAATTGCGCCGTATTCTGTCAGAAAACTCGCAAGATCGTTCATCTCCATCCCTACACCTTGTCGGACTCTTCCTCGATCCGGTCCATCTCAAACAGCCGTGCCAGTTCCGTCCGGGCTTCCTGGGCAGACTGCATCACCTTGGCCGCGTCGTCATACACGGCGTGTTGGGCCGCCAGCAATTGCAGGTCATGGTTTTTGAAGCGGCTGATGCGCGCGTCGGCCTGGGCCTGGGTCAAGCCAAGGCCCACCAGGGTGCGGCGGCTCATTTCCAGGCTGGAGTAAAACGTCTCGCGCACCGGTGACGCGTCGAGGTCCACCAGGCGGTGCACATGCTGGCGGTTACGGGCACGGGCGATGATCTTCATGTGCGGGTAGAGGCTGCGTACCAGCGCGGCGGTCTTGATGTTGATCTCGGGGTCGTCCATGGCGATCACGAAAAACTCGGCCTGGTCGACTTTCGCTGCGTGAAGGATTTCCGGGCGCTGCGGGTCGCCGTAGAACACCGGCATGCCGCCGAAACTGCGGGTCAGTTCGATGGTTTCCACCGAGGTGTCGAGGGCAATGAACGAGATGTTCTGTGCCCGCAGGATCCGCGCCACGATCTGCCCCATGCGGCCCATCCCGGCGATCACCACCCGTGGCGCATCGCTTTCGATGGCACGGTATTCCTCGGGTACTTCCACCGGCTTGGCCTTGGGCTTGAACAGCTTCGGGCAGAGCAACAGCAGCAATGGCGTCACGGCCATGGACAGGGTGATGGTCAGCACCAGGATGTCGTAGAGGTGCGGCTCGAACAGGCCCTGGTCGCGGCCGATCTTGAACACCACGAATGCGAACTCACCACCGGCTGCCAGCACCACGCCCAGGCGCAGCGCGCTTTCAGGGTTCAGGCCGCCTGCCAGGCGACCCACGCAAAACAGCAGCGGCAACTTGATGGCGATCAGCAGCAGGGTCAGCCCCAGCACGATCACCGGCGCGCTGAACAGCAGGCTGATATTGGCGCCCATGCCCACGCTGATAAAAAACAGACCCAGCAGCAGGCCCTTGAACGGTTCGATCTGCGATTCCAGCTCATGCCGGTATTCGGAGTCTGCCAGCAGCAACCCGGCGAGGAAGGCGCCGAGGGCCATGGACACGCCCACCAATTCCATCAGCCATGCGGTGCCGATCACCACCAGCAACGCGGTGGCGGTGGAGACCTCCCGCAGGCCGGTCTTGGCGACGATGCGAAACACCGGCCGCAACAGATAGCGCCCGCCGATGATCACCACGGCGATGCTGCCCAGTACTTCCAGGCCGTGTCGCAGGCCCTGGGAGGTGGTGGCGGGATGATCGCTGCCCGCGAGCAGCGGCACCATGGCGATCAACGGGATGGCGGCGATGTCCTGGAACAACAGAATCGCAAAGGCCAGTCGCCCGTGGGGCTGGTTGAGTTCCTTGCGCTCGGCGAGGCTTTGCAGGCCAAACGCGGTGGAGGAGAGCGCCAGGCCAAGGCCCAGCACAATCGCGCTGTTCCATGATTGGCCAAACACGAACAGCGCGACCACGCCGATCACGGTGCCCGTCAGTAACACCTGTGCCAGGCCTACACCGAACACTGCCTTGCGCATCACCCACAGACGCTTCGGTGACAACTCCAGGCCAATGATGAACAGCAGCAATACCACCCCAAGTTCGGAAAACTGGCTGACGCTTTGCGGGTTGCCCACCAGGCCCAGCACCGATGGGCCGATGATCACTCCGGCCAGCAAGTAACCCAGCACGGCACCCAGTTGCAGGCGCTTGGCCAGGGGCACGGTCAGGACGGCAGCGAGCAGGAATACAACGGCCGCTTGTAACAGGTTGCCTTCATGGGGCATTGGGAACTCCGGGATCGTTTTGCTGAATCAACAGGTTTTACTGTAGGAGCGAGCTTGCTTTGCAGGTCCCAAGGCCTTCGCCTCCGGGTTCATTGGATGTCGTCCGGTTCTTTCGCGGCACTCTCCAAACTATTAATACCATTTATTTCAATGAGTTTTATGCACGTGGCGGTCGGGATCATCCGTGGTGCCGGCGCTATGGTCGTGTCTTCAGCCGCGCGAAAGGGTGGTTTTTTATGGGCTGAGCATTGTGCGGGAATAATCTACAAACACTTTTCCGGGACAAACGGAAGCCTGTACAAGCCAGGAACTCCTACAGTTATGCCCTTGAGTTTATATTCCATGGATGGCATATTTGCATGAGTTGGGACGTTGAATACACGGACGAGTTTGGAATCTGGTGGGGCGGTCTGGATGCAAAGGAGCAATCCTCAGTATCGGCCAGTGTGGATTTACTGGGCCTTCTGGGGCCAGGCCTTGGCTTCCCCCACAGCAGTGACATCAAGGGCTCCAGGCATGGCTGCCTGCGAGAGTTGCGGGTGCAACATGCCGGGCGGCCTTACCGCGTTCTGTATGCATTTGATCCGCGCCGGTGTGCCTTGTTGCTGATTGGCGGGGATAAAACCGGTCGAGGCCGGTGGTATGACGAATACGTCCCGCTGGCTGAGAAGTTGTATGACGAACATTTGGAAACACTGCTTAAAGAGGGCCGTCACCATGGCTAAAAAATTCAGTGAGCTGCAGGCTCGCATGACACCGCAAGCCCGGGCCGATGCAGAGCGCATCTTCCAGCAACACCTGAAAGAAATGCCCCTGCATGAACTGCGCAAGGCGCAACAGATGAGCCAGGATACGCTGGCCAAGGCGCTGAATATCAATCAGGCGGCAGTGTCCAAAATGGAGCGGCGTACCGACATGTATATCAGCACGCTGCGTAACTATATCCGCGCCATGGGAGGAGAACTGGAGATTGTCGCTACGTTTCCTGATGGCCAGGTAAAGATCGAGAACTTTGCCCACTGAGTCATCCGCTCCGTCAAAGCCCGGCCATGCGCCGGGCTTTTTTGTTCGCTGAATGCCTGTCGTCATTGTGCAGCTTAATGGACAATACTCGCCATTCTTGCCCTCATCGGACATCAACGTGAACCAACTCCTCGCCATGCGTGCCTTCGTCCGTGTCGTCGAAACCGGCTCCTTCAGCCGCGCGTCCGACCAGTTGGCACTGCCGCGTTCCACCGTCAGTAAACTCATCACGGACCTGGAGAAGCACCTTGGCGTCAAGTTGATGCATCGCACCACCCGTGCGCTGGCGGCGACGCCGGAGGGGTTGGAGTACTACAGCCACGCGCTGTGCCTGGTGGCGGAACTCGATGAACTGGACAATGCCCTGCGCGGGCAGAAGCTCAAGCCCGGCGGCCACCTGAAAGTGGATGCGCCGGCGTCCTTTGCCAATTGCCTGCTGATCCCGGCGCTGGTGGATTTTCATCGTGAGTACCCTGAGATCACTATCGCCCTGGGCATCAGCGACCGTGCCGTGAATATCGTGGGGGAGGGGGTGGATTGCGTACTGCGCGCTGGCAAGCTCGATGACATGGCAATGATCGCCCGCAAGGTTGTCGACCTCGAGTACGTCACTTGCGCGGCCCCCGGCTACCTGGAGCGCATGGGTACTCCCGTGTCTCCAGAGGACCTCGAGAAGAACCACCTCAAGGCGGGGTATTTCTTTGCCGGGTCGGGTAAGCCGGAGCCGTTGATTTTCGAGAAGGGCGCGACTCGGTATGAGGTAGGCAACTGCGCGTTTTCCACCAACGAAGGCAACGGCCTCAAGGAAATGCTGCTCGCCGGCCTGGGCGTCGGGCAGCATTTCAAGACCATCGTTGACTACTACGTCGAGGCAGGCCAGTTAGTCCCGGTACTCGAAGACTGGACCCGGCCCGCCACGCCGTTGCACGTCATCTATCCACCCAATCGCCATCAGAACGCCCGGCTGAAGGTGTTTATCGACTGGGTGATCGAGCGGTTCGGCGTCAGGCAATAATCGCTGTCACGCGGATTTCAATGCGCATTGCCGGCAGCCCCAGGGCTTCTACTCCCAGCTCAGTCCAGATGGGGGCGTGATTGGGCATGTAATGGCGGTACCACTTGACCATCTGCTCGTTCACCTCCGGCGGGAAACCTCCCACGTGGTAGGAATTGACGTGTACCACATGCTCCCAGCCGGCGCCGGCTGCCGCCAGGGTGCGTTCGAGGTTTTGAAAGGCCAGGGCGATCTCGTCGGTGAGGGATTCGGGAATCTGGAACTCGTCATCCCAGCCGCCCTGGCCCGAGGTTTCGACGCGGCTGCCGATTTTGACCGCCTGGGTGTAATGCAGGGTCTCGCGTGCAATGTCGCCGTAACCGGGTGTGATGAAAAACTCGGGCTTGCTCATGGTGTTCCTCGGTTTCAGTGGTTGACCCGACAAAGGTTAATGGACTGAATCTGCGAACAAAATCCGCGTTTTTTGTCATCACTGTGCAGCGATATGGATAGTCCGAGTATCAGTTTTTCACATTCCCGTAGCCCGCCCTTTGTTACTATCGCCCTCCGTCGTCGCCAGGAGTCACCGTCACATGCAACACCAGTGGGATGAAATGCACCGCACCCGCAAGCCCACGTTTGTGTTGTGTGGCGAGCCCCAGGGGGATGTGCTCAATCTCTACGTGCATGGTTATTCGGCGTTCTTCAACCAGCAACAACTGGGTAGTTTCTCCCGGCAACTGGCAACCATCGAAGGCTCCACCAACCTGATGCTGTTCTGGCCGGCAGGGCATTTCCTGGAAAACCTGTTTGCGCCGTTCAAGGATGTGATTACCTCGATGTTGGGTGGCGGTAGCCTGGGTGCCGCAACCATCGGGGTGGGCAAGGCGATTGCCTATTTCCTCGACCACTACAAAAGCGTCGAGGCGCGGGTGGATGAGGTCGCCAAAAGCCTGCTGCCCGAATTGGCCAACTACCTCCATGGCGAGTCGATCAAGGTGCGGCAGATCAACCTGATCGGCCACTCCCTGGGCGCGCGCATCCTGGTCAAGAGCCTGCTGGCCAGTCCTGAGGTGGCCCGTGAGTTGCCGCTGAACAACCTGCTGCTGATGGGCGGTGCGATTTGTACCTCCAGCCCCTGGGACCTGGTCTCGGCGCCGCTCAGCGGTCGGGTGATCAACTGCCACTCGAGCAAGGATTGGGCGCTGGCGCTCAAGCCGGACACCGAGCGCTGCATCGGTCGTTATGCGATCCCGCTGACACCGGCGCTCAAGGCCAAGGTCGCCAACGTGCACCTGGCCACGTTCGACCACGCCGCGTATTGGCCGCAACTGAAGACGGTGGTGCAGTACACCGACCTGCTGCAGGAACGCCGGGGCATGATCCGCGCCGATCAGCGCAGCAGCGAAGTGCGCTTTGCCGAAGAGGATGTCGAGCTGTTCCCGCTGCTGGTGCAGGCACGGCCGGAGGAATTGCAGTTTTTCGCCGAGCTGATGGCGCAAAAGCGCAGTGCCTCTATCGACGCCACCGTGCGCGAGCCCTTGAAGCTGGCCATCGAGTTGCAGCGCATGGGCGGCGACACCTTTATGAACCTGGCCCGTGGTCATGGCGTGAGCTATCGCGAAATCGCCCAGGACGTGGCGCAGCGGGTGGGTATCAAGTTTGATCAACCGATCGAGAAAGTGGCCCTTGCTGATCTGGAACTGCAGGTTGCCGAGCGGCTGATCGAGCAATACAAGGACAAGCTCAGCCAGGCTGATCGCCAAGCGTTCGAGGCAGAGTTGAAGGCTGCGGCACAAAAGGAACAGGGTTTTTTCAATCGTTTCGATGTCGGGCGCTCAGCCACCACTGCCCTCAGCGGGACCGCGCTGGCCGGGTTGACCGGGTTTATCCTGCGCCGGGGCGCGGCCACGGCCATTCCGGTGGTGGGGCAGGCGCTCGCGGCGGCGATGCTGCTGGTGACCGGCGTGCGGGCGTTTTCCGGCCCCGCGTATTCCATCACCACCCTGGCGGTGCTGGTGATCGGGGTGATTCGCGAGCGCCTGGAGCGTGAAGCACTGAACCAGGAGATGGATCTGGTGGTCCAGGTGGTAGAGGCATTTGATCTGCCCCGGGAGACGGTGATGCGTACCGTTGCGTCTGACTGATAAGCTGCGTTCACGTCTTGTGTGAAAGCCTGGTACCCCGCGTGAAATTCAGCCTGCCCAAAATCGCTACCGCCCCGTTCTGCCCGCCGGAAGTCGCCGGCTCCATCGTCGTTGATCCCCGTGCCTCGTTTTTCAAACGTGCGCTGATGTTTGCCGGCCCTGGCTTGCTGATTTCCATCGGCTATATGGACCCGGGCAACTGGGCCACCGCCATCGAGGCCGGTTCGCGCTACGGCTACAACCTGTTGTTCGTGGTGCTGCTGGCGAGCCTGGCGGGGATGGCGGTGCAGTGCCTGTGCTCACGGCTGGGTATCGCCACCGGCAAGGACCTGGCGCAACTGAGCCGCGAGCGCTACAGCCGGCGCTCGTCGTTCGTGCAGTGGATCCTTGCGGAAATCTCGATCATCGCCACCGACCTCGCCGAAGTCCTCGGCTGCGCCCTGGCGTTTCACCTGTTGCTGGGCGTGTCACTGACCACCGGGATTGTCATCACTGCCTTCGATACCTTGCTGATCCTGGCCCTGCAAAATCGAGGCTTCCGCCGGCTGGAAGCGATCATGCTGGCACTGGTGGCGACCATCGGCGTGTGTTTCTTCATCGAGCTGGTGCTGATCAAGCCTTACTGGCCCGACGTGTTTCGTGGTTTCACCCCGTCGTTGTCCGCCATCAGTGATGCCGCACCGTTGTACCTGGCCATTGGCATACTGGGGGCCACGGTGATGCCCCATAACCTCTACCTGCACAGCTCCATCGTGCAAACCCGGCTGGTCGGCAAGGACCTGGCCAGCCGCCAGGACGCGGTGAAATTGGCGCGTATCGATACCATCGGTTCCCTGTCCCTGGCACTGCTGGTCAACGCGGCAATCCTGATACTGGCCGCCGCTGCGTTCCACCAGACCGGCCATACTGATGTGGTGGAAATCCAGGACGCCTATCACTTGCTCGACCCGCTGGTGGGTGGCGCGTTCGCCAGCGTGCTGTTCGGTGTTGCGCTGTTGGCTTCGGGCCAGAGCTCCACGTTCACCGGCACCATTGCCGGGCAAGTGATCATGGAAGGCTACCTCAACCTGCGCATTCCCTGCTGGCAGCGACGCCTGATCACCCGTGGCCTGGCGTTGATCCCGGCGTTCCTCGGGGTGTGGCTGATGGGGGATGATGCCATCGGCAAGCTGCTGATCCTCAGCCAGGTGGTGTTGAGCCTGCAGTTGCCGTTTGCGTTGTTTCCGCTGATCCGCATGACGGGTGACAAGCGCCTTATGGGGCCGTTCGTCAATAGCTTGCCTACGCGGCTGCTGGCCTGGAGCTTGTTTGTGGTGATCAGCGGGGCGAATGCCTGGCTGATCGGGCAGTGGTTGTTTTGAGCGAAGTGAATTAAGTCAAAACGGCCAATGATGTGTATTTCGCCACCATCGGGTCGGCTGTCACTAACTTCATCGGCTCAATGATAGCCGTTGCAATGATGAGCCGATCAAACGGGTCCCTGTGATGGTGTTCAAGGTCCTTGACCGCGATGGCGTGCTCCGAGGTGATGGGCAGTTCCACGTAGCCGCTTTCCAGGCAGTATTCGCGAATTTCGTCCAGGTTTACGTTGAGCTTCCCGAGCCCGACCTTTATCGCCAGCTCCCAGAATGTGGCGGCACTGACGTAAATTTCAGCCGCGTTCTCGATCAGCTTTCTGGCCTTCGCTGGCAGTTTTGGATCATCGCTCAGGGCCCAAAGCAGGATGTGGGTATCCAGCAGTATTCTCATGGGTGGTTTCCCTCAAACGCATCCAGCATGTCGTCTGGCAATGGCGCATCGAAGTCATCCGGCACCACCAGTTTGCCCTTCATCGCGCCAATTCGCCGGCCTGTCGGTTTCCCGACAGGAACAAGGCGAGCCATCGCCCGCCCATGCTTGGCTATGGTGATGATTTGGCCGGCGGCGGCATCATCGACCAGTTTTGATAAATTATTTTTTGCTTCACCCAACGGTACGGTAATCATTTGGTCTTCTCGAGGTTTTGGCCAAATATAGCCAAAATTTCGTAAGCAGGCAAAGATCAACCGACTGCTGGCGGAGGGTGATTTTTGCGGGGACGATTGCAGGTTTCCGAACGGGTAATGACTGGCATCCATGACGTCTCTCCTGAAGGAATTCCTCGAAGTCTGCCCGAGTGCAAGCGGTTTTTGACCCGTGTTGTGGAAAATCAGATCGGACTTACTTGAAGGGGGATTTTTCCCGACAGTGCGGGCCGAATAGTTTCCCACAGTTGCTCAACGGTCCCAGTAAGGCACTGCCCCAAAACACTCGACGAAGTAATCAATCACGGTCCGCACCTTCAACGACAGCCGCCGGCTACCCGGCCACAGCGCAGCAATCTGTTGCGGCTCCAGGGTCGTCGCCACTTCATAGTCGCTGAGCACCGCCTGCAGCGTGCCGGCGCGCAGGCCTTCACCGATCAACCATGACGGGAACACCACCAGCCCCAGGCCTTGTTCGGCAGCGTGGGTCAGGGTGTCGGCGTGGTTGCCGGTGATCGGGCCCTTGACGCTGTAGGAGGTCCAGTCGCCCTGGTCCCGGCGGAAGAACCAGCGCTGCTGGCCGGTGACGCCCTTGTAGGCCAGGCACTGGTGGTTCACCAGTTCGTCCGGATGCCGGGGCGTACCGAAACGCTCCAGATAGCCGGGGCTGGCAGCGAGACGAAAGCGCTGGGGGGCGAAGATTCGCGCCTGCATGCCGGAATCGTTCAGCACGCCGATGCGAAACAGCAGGTCTGTGCCGTCTTGCAACGGGTCGACGTAGGTGTCGGTTTGCTGGATATCCAGTTGCAGCTTCGGGTAACGCCGACACAGCTCCCCAAGCCACGGCGAGAGGTGGCGTTGGCCAAACACCATCGGCGCATTGATGCGCACCAGGCCGCTGGGTTCGCTTTCCTGTTCCTGCAACGCTTGGCCGGCGGCTTCCAGTTGCTCCAGCATCAATCGCGCATGCCGGCCCAGCAGGCGACCGGCTTCGGTAGGGCTGACCGCACGGGTATGGCGGTACAGCAACTGTTGGCCCAGGGCCTGCTCCATCAACTGGATCTGCCGGGAAATGGAGGAGGGCGCCAGGCCTTCGCGGCGTGCGACTTCGGAGAAACTGCCGTAGTCCAGTACCGCGACAAACAGGCGAAGCGCCTTGAAGCTCAGTTCGTTCAAACCCTGCATCATCACTCCATGCTGTGCGTATTGCGCAAAGGTGTTGTCGGCATGCTCCCATTTATCGCACAGCAGTGCCACCGGATAATACGCGCCATTGTTCCTCTCTCTAACGCGCAGGTGATGTATGCAGGCTTCTTCAGTGGCGGGTGTGGCTCAGGCCAAGCCCAAGACGTTTCTTCGGTTGTTGCTATTGCCGCTGGTGATCTTCGCCGGCATGGGCTTGTCGGTGGAGGCCGGCTTGCTGGGCCCGCTGGGTGTACAGGTCGGCCACTTGTGGGCGACCTTGAGTATCTTCGGCGTCGGCTCGGCGATCCTGTTTTTGCTGTTGCTGTTCAGCGGCCCGCAAAAGGGCCCGGCGTTGACCGACCTGCCGCGCTGGCAATTGATCGGTGGCTTCCTGGGGCCGATGTACGTGGTGGTGCTGACCCTGGCGACCCCGCATATCGGGATCGCGATGACCATGATTGCGATCTTGTCGGGCCAGGTGGGCAAGAGCGTGCTGATCGACCACTTCGGCTGGTTTGGCACTGCCCGCAAGCGGGTCAACGTGGAGCGCTGGATTGCACTGGCGTTGATCGTGGTAGCACTTGTTCTGATTGCGCGAGGTTAAGGCGATGAACCTGATTCTGTTGTTGGTATTGGTAGTGGCCGCCGGTGCGGTATTGAGTGTGCAGGCCGCCATCAATGGCCGCCTCGGGCAGGCGGTGGGCGTATTGCGCAGCAGCCTGCTGACCTTTGTCGTGGGCGCGATCAGTACCGGGTTGCTGATTCTGTTCTTTGAGCCCGCCCACGCGGTCAGCCTGCTGGACGTGCCGAAGTGGCAACTGACCGGGGCGTTGTTCGGGGTGGTGTACATGATGGTGATGGTCGGCGCGGTCCCGATTGTCGGCACGGCAGTGGCGACGGTGGCGGTGATTGTCGGGCAGTTGGGCATGGGCATGCTGATCGATAACTTCGGCTGGCTCGGCAACCCGGCGATCGAACTGTCCGGCAGCCGCATCGTGGCGATGCTGTGCCTTGCGCTGGCCCTGGTGTTCATGTACCGCAGCAACGCTCGTCGGGCTGACTGACGGGCCTTTGAACCTTGAATCGTTGCCTATAGTCATTGCTTGAGGTGCCGGCGTTCGCCGCACCTGGACGACCACGAAAAAGGAGTCTGACCATGCAAGACATGCAAGAAAAAAAATGCGCCTGCCAGGACTGCAACTGCCAGTTGGGGGAAACTGCGGTGATGAAGGATGGCAAGGGCTATTGCTGCCAAGGCTGCGCCGAGCATCATGCCCATGGCGAGCCTTGTGCTTCGGCGACCGGGTGCGAATGCACCAAGTCCGCCCACGGCTAACGCGGCGACCTGTAGGAGCGAGCTTGCTCGCGAAACACCCGAGAGCGACGCGGGGCACCAGGTGCCCCGTGTCATCGTTAACGACCTTCGCGAGCAAGCTCGCTCCTGCAGGTTTCAGGCAGTGGGGCGCGCATCCGAGCGGCGCCATTGCACGTTTTCGATGCCGAATTTCTCGGCCTGGGGCTGGCTCGTCTTCTTCACCTGCTCACGGGCAAAGCGCCCGATGCGGCCTACGCCGGCGTCGCAGCTCGCCCAATGCCAGGCTTCGGCGTTGTCGAGTTTTTCCAGGCGGATGATGAATGACTTGGGCTGGCCATGCAGCGTGTAGTCGATCACGAAAAGTTTTGCGTTAGTCATGGATCCGTAAACCCTCCTTGTGTCTTTAAGTGACCCTGCGCAGGTGGTAAAAATTCACTCGGATCATCCGGTTCACGTCTTATCATGGCGCTCCATACTTGAACGATGTGTCTTCCATGGCCCTTGCCGCGCCTCCCGACCTCAGTGATCACGCCGTCCCCGTGCAACCCTTGGCGCGCACCTATCCGCGCGGATTGTATGTCGAGCCCCATCAACACGATTGGGGCCAGTTGCTGTATGCCATGAGCGGCGTGATGTGGGTCGAGACACCCCGGGAAGCGCTGGTGGTGCCGCCCCAGCGCGCGGTGTGGCTGCCGCCGGGGGGCGAGCATGGGATTCGCGTGGTGTCGGACTTGCAGATGCGCAACATCTACCTGCGCCCGGCGCTGGCAGCGACCCTGGACAGCCAGGTGCAAGTGATCGAGGTCGGCGGGCTGCTGCGCGAACTGATCGTGGCGCTGGTGGAGCAGGGCGACAAGGGGGACCAGGCCTATTACGAAGCCGTGGTCGGCCTGGCCCTGCTGGAACTGCAACGGGCCCGGCGCTCGCCGATCCGCATTGCCTTGCCCGTGGGCGCCGACCGACGCCTGACCAGCGCCTGCCAGGCGGTGATGGCGTCACCGTCCCTGGACATTCCCTTTGAGCAGCACGCCGAAGCCGCCGGCGCCAGCGTACGCACCCTGGCCCGGCTGTTCCAGAACAGCCTGGGCATGGGCTTTGCCGAGTGGCGCCGCCAGGTGCAGTTGGCCACCGCCGTGGCCGAGTTGATCCAGGGCCAGTCGGTCAGCGCGATCGCCCGTTCCCTGGGTTATTCGCCGAGCAGTTTCAGCGACATGTTTCGCCGTGAACTGGGGATGGCGCCGTCGCAGTATCCCGTCTGAGGCTTGGCCGAAATCCTGAAGCACTTGGCCGATGCTTCGGTTTCAGGCCCCCTACACTGACCGCATCAACCCTTGCTGCGGAGTGTTCCATGAATTACCTGATTTCCTTGGCCATCGGCCTGTTGGTCGGCGTGATTTACGGTGCCCTGGACTTTCGCTCGCCTGCGCCTCCTGCCATCGCCCTGATCGGGCTGATGGGCATGCTGATGGGCGAGAAGCTCTGGCCCATGGGCCGGCAAATGGTCAGCGCCTGGTTCTCCTGAAACCCTTTTTAACCTCGATGGATATTGGTCATGAAAGCACTGCAATTTTCCGCCACCGGCGATCTCGCTGCCCTTGCTTACGTTGATGTCGCCACGCCGGTGCCGGCGGCCGGTGAAGTCCTGGTGCAGATCAAGGCTGCCGGGCTGAACCCCAGCGACGTGAAGAACGTGCTCGGGCGTTTCCCCTACACCACGTTGCCACGCATTCCCGGCCGTGATTTTGCCGGGGTGGTGGTGGAAGGCCCGCAGGAACTGGTCGGCCAGGAGGTCTGGGGCACCGGTCGCGACCTGGGTTTTTTCGCCGACGGTTCCCACGCCCAGTACCTCACCGTGTCGGCCAAGGGCGTGGCGCACAAGCCCAGCCATCTGAGCTTTGCCCAGGCCGCCAGTCTCGGCGTACCGTACACCACGGCGTGGGATGCGCTTGAGCGCAGCGGTGTCGGCAAAGGCACTCGCTTATTGGTGATTGGTGCCAATGGAGCGGTAGGCAGCGCGGCGTTGGCCCTGGCGAAGATTCGTGGGGCCCAGGTGCTCGGGGCCGTGCGTCGGCCGGAACAGGTCGAGGCCTTGCGCGAGCAGGGTTTCGAGGGCTTGTTACTGGGCCAGCCGGAAGCGCTGGGAGGGCAGGTTAATGCGCTGTTCGGTACGGGCGCCGATGTGATCTTTGACACCACCGGCTTCTGGTTGCCGGCAGCGGTGGCGGCGCTGGCGCCTTTTGGCCGTATCGCGATCATCGCCGCGCCGGTGGACGGGCACGTGCAACTGCCGGCCCTGGCGTTGTATCGCAAGGGTGGTTCGGTGGTGGGGATCAATTCGCTGCTCTACAACTGCGAGCAATGCGCCGTGATGCTGGAGCAGTTCGGGCGGTTCTTCGATGAGGACTTGTTGCCGCTGCCGACCGGTTTGCGGGAAGTGTCGCTGGCCGACGGTGTGAAGTGCTTTGAGCAAGTGAACCAGGGCAGTGCCGACAAGATTATCTTCCTGCCCTGACCCGCTTATTGTGGGCGCGGGCTTGTGTGGGAACGGGCTTGTGTGGGAGCGGGCTTGCTCGCGAATACGGTGTGTCAGCCAATACATTCGGCACTGATCCACCGCTTTCGCGAGCAAGCCCGCTCCCACATTTGATCTTTGTTCAGGCTTCGGGAACGCCTTTTTCCCACGCCGACCAGTTCTTCAGAATCGCTTGTACCAGCGGATTACCAGTGCGATACAGGTTCTCCAGCGCCGGCACAAATCCGCCCTGGTCCGCATACTTCAGCAGGTTGTCCACTTCGCTGTAGCCCGGGTACGGCCGATCAAAGTCGGAACCGGCCCGCACCACCGCCAGGCGATTGATATCCACCAAACCTTCGCGGCTGGCTCGTAGCAACGCCTCATAGGTGGAGTTGTCTTCCTGCTGGGTGGTGCAGTACACGCCTTTATTGTCCGTCAGCAATTTGGTCCAGACCTCGGCGCGCTCACTCAGGCGCGTCCCGGAGAACCAGGTATTGCCCGCCAGGGTGTCGCACTGGGTGACCCGCGGCGGCTGATTGGCCGGCGCGTACGGATAGTGTTTGCGCCAGGCCGTGGACTCCTTGCTTTCACTGAGCTCGACTTTTTGCGACAGCGCAAACGCCTTGGCTTGCAGCTTGGGATTGAGCTCGAACACTTCGGTCTTGTAGTCCAGCGGCGGCTTCTCGTTCGGCCCCTTGGTATTGATGCCGATATAGCCGGTCGGCCAGTCCTTCGGCGCGTCCCGTGAATCCAGTTCCCATTGGGTACCGAATTCCACCAGGTAATGGGCCCACGCGGCCGTGCCGATGGTGCCATGGTGCGGGTTGATCCCGGCGATCCCGGCGATCAGGAAGTAGCTCTGGCGCAGGTCGAACTTGGGCGACAACGCCAGCGCCAGGGTCGAGGCGGCAGCGTTGGTCTGGCCCATGCCGGTCACCAGCAGGCACACGTCCTGGGTGTTGCAGCGGATCACTGGATACTCGGCCGACAAGCCTGGCACGCGAACCTCCTGCTTGAGTTCCAGGCGGTCGATCCAGTTCTGCGCTTCGGGGGCGAACATGGTGATCAGCATCACCTTGGGCTTGATCGGGGCCGGGGCATCAGCCAGCACGACATGCGGCAACAGCGCCCCGGCGGCCAGGCCGATGGCGATTGAAAGGCGGGTAAAGGTCTTCATCTACTGCTCCTTGTTCACACTCAGAATTGATAGCCCACACCGGCGTAGTAACCCCAGCCGTTGGAGCGGGCGCGGAAATTACCGTCGCCAAAGTTCAGCTCGCTGCCGTCTTCCCAGTTGCCGCCGTTGTGGAAGTAACGGCCTACCAGGGTGAAACGCAGGTGAGTGAACGAATACAACAGCACGTTTGTTGCAACCAGGGAGTTGGCGGTGCGCGCGGGGTTGTCTTTGTGCAGATCCGAGCCGAAATCGTAGTTGGTGAAGCCGATATAGGTCAGCGACGCACCATTGTCGAAGCTGCCGATGGGCACGATGTATTTCATCTGCGCACGGTAGCCGTCCCATGAGTATTCGTTGCTGGCGCCGTAGTTTTCCCACTGGTAACGGCCATAGAAGTTGGCCGACAGGTTGACCCGCGAGTGGGTCTCGATGTCGGTGCCCAGGCCGCTGTACAAGGTGTTGGCACGGTTGTCCTTGTTGCTGCCGTGGTCGTAGATCCAGTCAAACGCTACATACCATTCCTTGAACGGGCCGATGGCCAGGCTGCGACCGGCCAGGTAGTCGATGGAGATGCGCGGTTCGTGCTCCATGAACACCGGCGAGCCGTGGTCCCACGCGCCTTTGTCGTTGCTGTTGCCGATCCCGAAGATCTTCGGGATGTCGACGTAGCCATACAGTTCGAACGGGCCCTTGCGGCCGAAGTATTCGTACTCCAGGTACACGTCATCGGCGGGTTTGGGGCCGAAGCTGATGTCTTTGCTGCCGATCACCGTCAGGTCCTGGTTGAACCAGTCCGACAGGTACACGCCTTTTTTCGACGGGCTGGCTTCCGGGGCCAGGGCTTCGCCCTGTGCTGAGTCATCGGTGGGTTTTTCCTGCGCCAAAATGGGTCCGCTGAGTACTCCCGTAACGGCAGCCAGTAGCAGGGAAACAGCAAAAGGGGTAGCCGACGCGGATCGTCTGGAAGTGGGTTGCATTGAAAATCCCTGTTCGTACGCGGTTGGGGCCCGATTCTTCGGGTTGAGGTGAACCTGGTTGCCAAGTTCGTTCCGCAAACGTTTGCACAGGTTGTACCAATTTGTGTCAATTGCATGAAGGAATTGAGAAAAGTGGGAAATAGTCGGCCTTTTGGTCAGAAATGCGCCTTGGTAAACGGCAGCACCTGATCACCATTGCGGTTAAACAGGTACATCGCGGTTTCCCGGCGATATTCGCTGGGCGTCTGGTTCATCTCGATGCGAAAGTGCCGGTTGAAGTTGGAGAGGTTGGCGTAACCCACTTCAAAGCAGATATCGGCCACTGACATTTCGCTTTGCAGCAACAGGCGGCAGGCGCGCTGCACCCGGAACTTGCGCATCAGGTCGATAAAGCCGTGACCGGTGACGCGCTTGAAGAACCGCGAGAAGCCTGGCTCGCTCATGTCCAGCCGTTGGGCGATCACCGACAGCCGCAGGTCGCCGGTCAATTCCGTCATCAGGTATTCGAAGGCCTTGTGGATACGCTCCGAGCTGCGGGCATCCAGGCTTGGCGTGTAGCAGGCACTGGCCAGGCAATGGGCTTCCCCGGAGGGCGCCTGCCCCAAGGTATGCAGTAACTGGATGAACAGAATCAGGCGCGCGAGCCCCTGAGCAGGGCCGATGGATTCCAGCAGTTGCGCGGCCTTCAGTGCCGTCTCGCCGGTGAATTCCAGGCCGCGCCGGGCCCGGTCAAACAGGCCTTGCAGGTCGCCCAGCTCGGGCAGCGTGGTGCGCAGGGCCAGCAGTGCGGCGCCGTCGAACTGCAACACCACATCGCGCCCCGTCAGGTACTCGCCGGGGGCCAGGTCGCCGATCCAGTCGTGGGGCAGGTCGGGGCCGATCAGTGCGACATGGCCGGCGCCAAACGCACCGATATAGTCGCCCGCCACGAGCTTGCCGCTGCCCTGGCGGATCAGGTGGATTTCAAATTCGGGGTGATGGTTCCAGCGGGCGAGCTCGAACGGATAGTCATGTTCGTACCAGCGAAAGCCATGCTCGGGCTCGGCCAGAATCACTTCCAGCTCGGCGGGGCGCTGCTCGAAAAGGGCGGATCGGCTTGCAGGCATGGGCTTGGCCCTTCTGGGCTTTTTGGAATGGCACCAAAATACGCCCTTTGTCCAAGTAGCCGCTACCCCGGGTTTTGCCCGCCACTGATACTTTTTTGATCTTGGCGATGCGGTTAAAAAAGTATCAGCCGGGCATCCGTCAGTCGTTTGTCCGGCCTTGGGCAAGCTGCTGTAATCGGGCCGTCAACAACAAAAACAATAAGTGGAAACCGCCATGCTCAAGATTCCGAAAGCGCTGTTCCTGCTCTCCGGCCTCACGCTCGCGATGGCCGCACATGCTGCCGAAACCGTGACCATCGCCACGGTCAACAACAGTGACATGATCCGCATGCAGCGCCTGTCCAAGGTGTTCGAACAGCAGCACCCCGAGGTGAAACTCAATTGGGTGGTGCTCGAAGAAAACGTCCTGCGCCAACGCCTCACCACCGACATCGCGACCCAGGGCGGCCAATTCGACGTACTGACCATCGGCACCTATGAAACCCCGCTGTGGGGTGCCAAACACTGGCTGGAGCCGATCACGCCGCTGCCCGCCGACTACGACGTGGAAGACATCTTCCCCGCGGTACGCCAGGGCCTGTCGGTGAACAACACCCTCTACGCGTTGCCGTTCTATGGCGAAAGCACCGTCACCTATTACCGCACCGACCTGTTCAAGCAGGCCGGCCTGGCGATGCCCGAGCATCCGACCTGGACCCAGCTGGGGGCGTTCGCCGCCAAGCTCAACCAGCCCGCCAAGGACCAATACGGCATGTGCCTGCGGGGCAAGGCCGGCTGGGGTGAAAACATCGCGTTGCTGAGCACCATGGCCAACGCCTTTGGTGCGCGCTGGTTCGACGAACAATGGAAACCCGAGCTGACCAGTCCCGAGTGGACGGCGGCGGCGAACTTCTACGTCAACACCCTGAAAAACTATGGCCCGCCGGGCGTCTCCAGCAACGGTTTCAACGAAACCCTGGCGCTGTTCAACAGCGGCAAATGCGCGATCTGGGTCGACGCCAGCGTTGCCGGCTCGTTCACCACCGATAAAACCCAAAGCAAAGTCGCCGACAGCGTGGGTTTTGCCGCCGCACCGACCGAGGTCACCGACAAGGGTTCGTCGTGGCTGTACGCCTGGTCCCTGGCGATCCCGGCCACCTCCAAACACAAGGACGCCGCCAAGGCCTTCATCACCTGGGCCACCTCCAAGGAATACATCCAGCTGGTAGCGGATAAGGACGGCATCACCAACGTACCGCCGGGCACGCGCCAGTCCACCTACAACGCGGCGTACCTGGCCGCGGCGCCGTTCGCCAAGGTGACCTTGCAGATGATGCAACACGCCGACCCCGCGCACCCGTCGGCCAAACCCGTGCCGTACGTGGGCATCCAATACGTGACGATCCCCGAGTTCCAGGCCATCGGCACCTCGGTGGGCAAGCTGTTTTCGGCAGCGCTCACCGGCGGCATGACGGTCGACAAGGCACTGGCCGAGGCGCAGTCCACCACCGAGCGTGAAATGAAACGCGCCGGCTACCCGAAATAATCACCTCAGGGACACTGCATTGATGAAACGACTGGAAGGTAAAAGTGCGCTGGTCACCGGCAGCGCGCGGGGCATTGGCCGGTCGTTTGCCCAGGCCTACATCAACGAAGGCGCGACCGTCGCCATCGCCGACATCAACCTGGAGCGGGCGCGGGCCACCGCCACGGAGCTGGGCCCGAAAGCCTACGCGGTGGCGATGGATGTCACCGACCAGGCGTCCATCGATGCCGCGATTGCCGCCGTGGTGGCGCAGGCCGGCAAGCTCGACATCCTGATCAACAACGCCGCCTTGTTCGACCTGGCGCCCATCACCGACATCACCCGCGAGAGCTTCGACCGGCTGTTCTCGATCAACGTCGCCGGTACGTTGTTCACCTTGCAGGCGGCGGCCCGGCAGATGATCAAGCAGGGGCATGGCGGCAAGATCATCAACATGGCCAGCCAGGCCGGGCGCCGGGGTGAGCCTCTGGTGGCGGTGTACTGCGCGACCAAGGCGGCGGTGATCAGCCTCACGCAATCGGCGGGGCTGAATCTGATCAAGCAGGGCATCAACGTGAACGCCATCGCGCCGGGAGTGGTGGACGGCGAGCATTGGGACGGGGTGGACGCGATGTTTGCCAAGCACGAAGGGCTGCCGCTGGGCGAGAAGAAAAAGCGCGTAGGAGCAGAGGTACCGTTTGGGCGGATGGGGACTGCCGAGGATTTGACCGGAATGGCGGTTTTCCTCGCGTCCAAAGAGGCCGACTACGTGGTTGCCCAGACCTACAACGTCGACGGCGGCAACTGGATGAATTGAGCGGGACGCAGCTCCTCGAACCATCGCAGATCAAAAACTGTGGGAGCGGGCTTGCTCGCGAAAGCGTTGTATCAGTCAATCTAGCCGGCGACTGACACTCCGCATTCGCGAGCAAGCCCGCTCCCACAGTTGATCTTCATTGTCCTGGGAAGGGGGCTTGGTCTTATTCGGCAAAGCTGCGATCAAAGAAGTACACCGCCCCAGGCTTCAGATTCTCCACTGTCGCCTGCGGCCGTCCGCCCTCGCCATGCTTCTTGCGCCCCGTCTCCCGCAAAAAACCGGCCTCGGTCAACTTCAGCAACCGCTGGCGAATACTGGTCTTCAGCACCGGCCGCGCCAATACCAGCGAAAAGATCGTAGTCGCCTCCGGCGCACTGAACTCATTGCCCAAAAACATCAATGGCAAGCTGCTGTACAGCGACTTGGAAAACAGCCTTTCCTGTACCGCTGCCACAATCGCGTTGTGATCGAAGGGCAGCTTGACCCCGCCAGTCGCCACGGCATCAACAGAGCACCACTTTTGATGCCCCCCCAGCTCCACCTCATCAGCCACGATCGCCAGGTAATAGGTCGACGACGACCAGCAGCGCGGATCGCGAAACGCATCGCCCACCGTCCCCACTTGCTCATACCAGGCCAGCGGCAACCCAACCTTGTCACTGGCCCGCAACCGCTCCACGGCATCCTGCAGGCTCAGATCTTGCACGCCGCCATTCACCACTACACCGGGCAAGGCCCAGTGCCCGGCGAATGGCTCGGCGTCGCGCTGGTTGAGCAATATCTTCAGTTCCCCGGATGCACGGCAATAGAACAGCACGCACAAGTCCACGGTGTGCAGGTAGGCGCTAAGGGTTGGGGCGTGGTCTGGCATGTCGGGTCCTGTGGGCAGCGGTGGGGCACAGTCTAACGGATCAAACGGGTGTGTCGTGTACTTGATCCAGCATAGATAACAAAATGTTTCTTGCTATGAAAGTACATGACGTGTACTTTTATGTCCAGGCCACAGGAGAACACGACCATGACCGTCTCTAAGAACGCTATCGCCTCATTCGACGTTGACGCCCAGAAGAGCTTCACACCGCTGTGCCCCAACGAATTGCCGGTCGCTGGCGGTGACCAGATCGGCGCCGAGCTCAATTACATGGCCAGCCTCGCCGCGCGCCGTGTCGGCAGCAAGGACGCCCATACCCCGCACGCGCCCTGGGTGGTGCAACAGCACAGCGAGATGCTGCAACCCACCGGGCTGGTACATGCCGATGTCACCTGGGTCGCCCACTGTGTGCCCGGCACCGAAGGTTTCACCCTGTTGGACGAATTGCCCACGCCCTATGACTACGACTACTTCATCTGGAAGGGCGTCGAACCCGACCTGCATCCCTACGGCGCCTGCTATCACGACCTCCACGACAAACTCTCCACCGGCGTCATCGAATACCTCAATGCCCAAGGCATCCAGCGTGTGATTGTCGGCGGCCTGGCCCTGGACTACTGCGTCAAGACCACCGCCTTGCAACTGCTCAAGGCCGGTTTCGAGGTGATCCTGCACCTGCCGGCATGCCGTGGCATCAGCGAGGAGGGCGGTGTGCAGGCGGTCAGCCATCTGCAACAAGCGGGCATTGTAATTACCCGCAATCGGGAAGAACTGGCCGCGATGGCCGCGCGTTAAGGAGTACCTCATGGAAAGTGCATACGACTACGAAAACGCTGTGATCCAGGGCCTGCTGGACACCGACTACTACACCTTCACCATGATGCAGGCCGTGTTGCACCAGCACCCGAATGTCGATGTGGAATACCAGTTCATCGTCCGCTCCAGAGAGAAACTGGGGCACCTGATTCCCGAGCTGCGGGTGGAGCTGGAAAAACTCGCCGGCCTCAGCATGCGCGAAGGCGAGCTGCGCTTTCTGTTCAACCAGCGCCGTGAGTACTTGACCCCGGATTTCGAGCGCTTCCTGGGGCTGTTTCGCTTCAACCTGCGCTATATCCACGTCAGTGAAATCGACGGCCAACTGAACGTCCGCGTGGTCGGCCCGATGCTGCACTGCATCATGTTCGAACAGCCGGTATTGGCCCTGGTCAGCGAGCTGCGCAACCGCGACAAATACCCCGACGTCAGTCTCGAAGACGTCACCCGCAAGCTCTACCAGAAATTCGACTGGCTGGAGAAAAACCTCACCCGCGACGAACTGGCCGACCTGCGTGTCTCGGACTTCTCCACCCGCCGGCGGTTGTCGTTCAAGGCCCAGCGTGAAGTGGTCGACATCATGCGCCGCGACTTTCCCGGCCAGTTCATCGGCACCAGCAATGCGCACCTGGCCTACGAATTCGACCTGCCGCTGATCGGCACCATGGCCCACCAGTGGCTGATGGTGCACCAGCAACTGGGGCGGCTGCGGGAAAGCCAGAATGCGGCGCTGGAAAACTGGGTGCGCGAATACCGTGGGCGCTTGGGTATCGCCCTGACCGACTGCATCAGCACCGACTTTTTCCTCAAGGATTTCGACCTGTACTTTGCCAAGCTGTACGACGGTTTGCGCCAGGACTCCGGTGACCCGATCGTCTGGGCCGACAAGGTGTTGGCCCGCTACAAGGAGCTGGGCATCGACCCGATGACCAAGGACCTGATGTTCTCCGATGGCCTGAATTTCGAGAAATGCCTGCCGATCCTGCGGCACGTGCGGGGCAAGGCCAAGTTCGGCTTTGGCATGGGCACCAGCCTGGCCTGTGATGTCGACGGAGTGGAGCCGCTGAGCATCGTGATGAAACTGGTGCGGGTGCACGGTGAGCCGGTGGTGAAATTCTCCGATGACCCGATCAAGAACGTCTGCGAAGACGCCTCGTTCCTGCAGTATGCGGCGCAGGTGTTCAACGTCGGCAACGTCAATCCGCAACTGGGGGTGTGACATGGACACTCAGGCACGTATCGCACAAGAACTGAAGATCAACCGGCTGCTCGGCAAGGGAGGCGAGGGCGCTGAGCTGCAACGGCGCATCGACTTCATCAAGGGCACCTTGCGCCAGTCCGGCTGCCATGCGCTGGTGCTGGGCATCAGTGGCGGTGTCGACTCACTGACCGCCGGGCGGCTGTGCCAACTGGCAGTGGAACAACTGCGCAACGAAGACTACGAGGCGCGGTTTATTGCCATGCGCCTGCCCTATAAAACCCAGGCGGACGAGCGCGACGCCCAGGCTTCCCTGGACTTTATCGCACCGGACCGGATCGAGACGCTGAACATCGCCGCCTGCGTCGACGGGCTGATGGGCAGCCTGTCTGCCGCGCAAGCCAGAGCCGAACGCATCGACTTTATCAAGGGCAACGTCAAGGCCCGGGCGCGGATGATGGCGCAGTACGCCGTGGCGAACCTGCACAACGGCCTGGTGGTGGGCACCGACCATGGCGCGGAGGCGCTGATGGGGTTTTTCACCAAGTTCGGTGACGGCGCCTGCGACCTGGCGCCGCTCTCAGGGCTGACCAAGACCCAGGTGCGCCTGCTGGCCAGCGCCCTTGGCGGGCCACGGCAGTTGGTGGCCAAGGCACCGACCGCCGACCTGGAAGAGCTGGCACCGGGCAAGCCGGATGAGTTGGCGTATGGCTGCAGCTATGACGAGATCGACCGCTACCTGATGGGCGAGGCAGTGAGTGAGCGGGTGAGGGCGATTGTCGAGAGCGCCTACCTCAAGACCGCCCACAAGCGAGCATTACCGGCTGTTCCCGACTAGGGTTTCCTGCTCCTTCCCGGCACTGTTGACGTTGACCGTACGCGCCACGCTCACGCGGTCACCGTCAAACCCGCATACCACCCGATCGCGAAACGCGGTTTGCGGGTAGATCCAGGTCATCTCCAGCGTCCTGGTATCCAGCCAGCGCGCGCCGGCAACGATCTGCGCATCCTTGAATTCATAACCGTGGTGCAACGCCCGGCCCGGCATGTTGGTGGTGCCGGCGATCCAGTGATCAATCCCCACCTCTAGGGCATGAGTCGCCTTGCTGTCGGTCAGTTGGAAGCGCAGTACATTGCCTTCGACGGCGAACGCCAATTGCTGCACATCCAGGCCGTTGGGCTCTACCTGATACACGCCCGTGAAATCTCTCGGCCCTGCACACGCTGAAAGCAACTCAGGCCGCTGTGCCATGCTCGCCAGACGTTGCTGCAACCGTGCATCCGCTTCGGCTTTGACCGTGCAATCATCGCCAAACGCCGCCGGAAAATGCCGCTCGACAAACGGAATCAGCTCCGCCGAATTCTTCATCCCGCCGATCACCACCAGCGTTGCACCGTACTCGCGGAACACCATCGCCATCTGCACAAACACCCCGACAGCGCTGAAGGCGTGTGCCGGTTTCATCATCCAGTGATAACCGTAGCGGCTGTCCGGCCCGCCTTGTGGTCGGGTGGCCGCTGCAACCCAGGCCGCCGGTAGAACCTGCTTGCCATGCCACACGCCGCCTTGTGCATGCAGCACACCCAGCTTGAGCATGGCCGAGGTCGGCGCCTTCAAGCCATTGCCGCCGGGATTCACGCCATCGGGGCCGATGTCCCAGCTTTCATTATGGATATCCAGCGGTACAAACAGCCGGGGCTTGAGGTACGCGTGCAAGGTTTGCCCGGTGACCTTATTGATCAGCGCCGAGAGCATGTAGCTGGCCGCACTCGTATAGACGTAGGTGGTGCCCGGTGCATAGGCCAGCGGGATTTTGAAGAACTCGGCAATCCAGCTGGTCTCGATCCCCCGCCACACTGAACCCGAGGTATTGGCGGCGTGGCCGGTGCGCATGGTCAGCAGGTGTTCTACGGTCATGTCCGCCAGGCGCGGGTCGGCATCCACCGGCACACACTCCGCAAAGAACGCCACCAGCCGGTCATCCAGTTTCAGCAAGCCTTCATCCACGGCCAGGCCAATGGCGCAGGCGGTGAAGCTCTTGGCCACCGAGTGCAATACCCGCGGCTCGTTGGGGTCCACCGGCCAGCTCCAGCCTTCGGCGACCACGTGGCCGTGGCGGTGCAGCATCAGGCCTTGCAGGTCGAGGCCGGCCGCTTTCACTTCATCGAGAAAGGCAATCAGGTGCTCGGGATCAACGCCGACGCTGCTGGCGCTGGCGCGGGACAAACCATCGTAGGACATGGGCATAAACAGGCTCGTAGGGGGAGGGAAATCAACGGCTGCGGTGCACCAGCCGCGAATAGGAAATCAGCATGCTGGTCAGTTCCTGGCTGACGCTGGTGAGCGGCGACGAACGGCGGCTGATCAGGCATACATCGCGGGTCGCCAGCGGTTCTTCGATGGCGATGGTGGTCAGGGCGCTGGAGAACAGCTTCATCCCCGGCAGCATGCGCGGTTCGATGGTCAGGTAATCGGTTTCCGAAACGATGTGCAGGGTTTCCAGCAACGAATCAGTGGTGATCGCAATCTTTGGCGGCGCCAGGCCCTGGGTACGGAACAGCTCGATCAAGCGGTTCTCCGCGCCGCCCACTACGCCGGCCGGGCGTACGCTGATCCACTGGCAGTCGGTGAGGGCTTGCACGGATTTTGCGTGGGCCTGCGGGTGGCCCTTGCGCGCAATGATGCCGGCGTTTGAGCTGTAGAGGCGGTCGATGGCCAGGTCGATATCGGCCACGTTGGGCGCCAGCGGGCACAAGACGAAATCCAGGCGGCCATCGCGGACTTTTTCCACCAGGCCCTTGGTGGTGCCGCTGGCCACGTGCACCTGCATGCGCGGGAAGCGCTGGGTGAAGTTGCTCAGTACCGGCAGCAGCAATTCGGCCAAGGGTTCGGAGGTGACGCCCAGGGCGATATGGCCTTCGGGCTCGCCCTTCCAGGGTTGCAGGTCGAGCAGGGCACGTTCGCAGTCGAGAGTGATGGAACGGGCACGGGCCAGGAACACCTCGCCGGCCGGGGTCAGGTTGATGCCTTGGTTGGAGCGTTGCAGCAGCACCACCCCGAGTTCCTTTTCGAGGGTCTGGATTGACTGGGTCAATGTGCTTTGGGCCACATCCAACTGGCGTGCGGCCGAGCGGAAGCTGCCTTTTTCAACCACGGAGCAGAACGCGCGAAGATGGGTGAGGGTCATGACGGTGGGCTCGCTCAGTGCTGCATTTAAACCATTGAATGCCAGCCAGCTTATCTGATGACTATAGGTGAGCACAGATCGGTCTGGATGATCGCGATCATTATTTCTGATCAGGAAAACCCCATCTTTTCCAGCTCAAGGCCCTGATTTCTCGGTACGGTAAGGCCAGGGCAACCCACGGACGGTTGATGATCGGATAAACCGAGCCCGATCACTCGGAGCGTTCTTCTCAAGTTGATCGGGTGGCGAATAAGATCGTTCCAGGAACATTCGCAAACCGTAATCAGCGACTAAAACAACAACAACTATTCAGGTGTTCGGCCGTGCCTCTTTTTGGGTCCTGCCAGCGTCCGAACCCAAGCGTAAGGATCATTCAAGGTGCATTTATCATGAACAAGACTTTATTCCTGGCTGGCGCCTTGTCCGCCGCGCTGGTGGGCACTGCCCACGCCGAGAATCTATTGAAAGTCGCGTTGAACGCCGACATTCGCAGCACCGAGCCAGGCGTCAACCGTGACACCAATTCCGACGCCGTCATCTTGCACATTACCGAAGGACTGGTGGCCTTCCGTGAAGATGCCACCGTCGGCCCGCTGCTGGCCAAAGACGTGCAGGTGTCCGACGACGGCCTGCGCTACACCTTCCACCTGCGCAACGGGGTCAAGTTCCAGAACGGTGCGCCACTGACCTCCGCCGAAGTGCTGTGGACCTGGAAACACTACCTCGACCCGAAAACCCAATGGCGCTGCGCCCCTGAATTCGACGGCCATGGCGGCGCGAAAATCGTCGACATGAGCGCCCCGGACCCACTCACCGTGGTGTTTACCCTGGACAAGCCCAACGGCCTGTTCCTCACCAGCACCGCGCTGCCGGAATGCGGTGGCAGCGGCATCCTGCACCCCGACTCGGTGGTCGACGGCCAGTGGAAAGCCCCCATCGGCACCGGCCCGTTCCGCCTGGGCGAGTGGAAGCCCGGCCAATACATCGACCTGCTGCGCAACGCCAACTACACCCCGCGGGACGAGAAAGAGCCGGATGGCTACACCGGCAATAAAAACACAACCCTCGACCGCGTGCGCCTGCTGGTGATCCCGGACCCGGCGGCGGCCAAGGCGGCCTTGCTGTCGAAGAACGTCGACCTGCTGATTGACGTCACGCCGCTGGACGCCACCGAACTGGCTGCCAACCCCGGCATCAAGGTCACCTCCAGCGGCACCATGTCAGTCAACGCGTTGCTGTTCCAGACCCGCGACCCCTTGCTCAAAGATGTGCGCCTGCGCCAGGCCATCGCCCATTCGCTGGACTCCGCACAAATCGTCGCCGCCCTGACCGGTGGCCGTTCCCAGGCCAACAATTCGATGGTCGCCAGTGGCAGCCACTACCACCAGGCAATCGAGAACCAGGGCTTCGATTTCGACCCGGCCAAGACCGCCCAACTGCTGCGGGAAGCTGGCTATAAAGGCCAGCCAATCAAACTGATCGTCAACAAGCGCTACGCCGCGATCTTCGACATGGGCGTGTTCGTGCAAGCCATGGCCAAGGCCAGCGGCATCAACCTGGAACTGGAAACCCTGGAGTGGGGCACCCAGCTGGAGCGCTACCAGACCGGCAACTACCAGATGATGGCGTTCCCGTATTCCGAACGCCTTGACCCGGCCCTGAGTTTCGACTCGATGACCGGCGACAAGGACAAGGAAGCGCGCAAGGTCTGGGACAACCCCCAGGCCCAGGAATGGCTGCGTGAAGCCCAGCGCGAAGGCGATATCAGCAAGCGCCAGGCGCTGTTCGACCAACTGCATCAGCAGATGCTCAAGGACGTGCCGATGATCCCGATGTACAACGGCAACGCCATCGCCGCCAGCCGTGATTACGTCAAAGGCCTGCGCACCTGGCCGGTGTCCAAGCCGCGCCTGTGGACCGTCAGCGTTCCTGCGACCGGGAGTAACTGAGGATGTTGCGTTTCATCTTTCAACGGCTGGCGATGTCGATCCCGACCTTGCTGCTGATCTCGCTGATGGTGTTCGCGATCATCCGCCTGGTGCCCGGTGATCCGGCGCTGCTGATGCTCGGCGACATGGCCGATGCCCACAGCCTGGAGGTCGCCCGTGCGTCCCTGGGCCTGGACCAGCCGCTGCCGCTGCAGTTTGTGATCTGGCTCAAGGCGGTGCTCAGCGGCGACCTCGGGCATTCCATCACCACCAATGAAGCGGTGTTGCCGCTGATCCTTGACCGCTTCCAGGTGAGTGCCGGGATCGTGCTGGTCTCGGTGTTGCTCGCGGCGTTGATTGCGGTACCGGCGGGCTTGCTCTCGGCGTGGAAACAGAACAGTTCCCTGGACTTTGGCGTGGTCTCCACCGCGACCCTGTTGCTGTCGATCCCGAGTTTCTGGCTGGGCCTGCTGTTGCTCTACGCGTTCGGCATCAAGCTCGGCTGGCTGCCGGTGGTGGGTTACGTGTCGTTCGGCCAATCGCCGTGGCAGGCCTTGAGTTTTATCGTGCTGCCGATTGTCACGCTGACGTTGGTGGAACTCGGCGCGATCACCCGCATGGCCCGGGCCAGTGCAATTGAAGTGCTGCGCCTGGAATACATCACCCATGCCCGCGCCAAGGGTTTGTCGGAGCGGGCGGTGTTGTGGCGCCATGCGCTGCGCAACTCGTTTGCACCGACCCTGACCCTGATCGGCCTGATCCTCGGCAACCTGCTCAGCGGCATCGCGGTGCTCGAAACCGTGTTCACCCTGCCAGGTATCGGCCGGCTGATGGTCGACGCCATCTACGCCCGGGACTACCCCGTGCTGCAAGGCTGCCTGCTGCTGGTGACCTTTGTTTATGTGCTGGTCAACCTGTTGGTGGACCTGCTGTACCCGCTCTTCGACCCCAGGGTTAAGTTATGAATAAGCCTCTACCTGCCGCACCCGAGGTGCTGTTGCCGGCACCGGCGCGTGCCCCCAGGGCCTGGCGTGTGCCGCCGCTGAACGCGCTGATCGGTGCGCTGCTGCTGGCCTTGTTGTTGATCATGGCCTTGCTGGGCCTGGTCTGGACGCCCCATGACCCGTTGGCCTTGAACCTGCTGGCGCGCTTGCAGGCGCCCACCGCCGCGCACTGGCTGGGCACTGACGAGTACGGTCGCGACGTGCTGAGCCGCCTGATGATCGGCGCGCACACCAGCCTGTGGGTGAGTGTGTTGACGGTGACGCTGGCGATCACCGCCGGCACGGTACTGGGCCTGCTGGCCGGGTTCCTGCGGGGCTGGGTCGACCGGGGCTTGATGATGGTCAACGATGCGTTGCTGGCGTTTCCCGGGATCCTGCTGGCCCTGGGCTTGATGGCGATCATCGGCCCGAGCCTGTACGGCATCGTGTTCGCCTTGAGCCTGGCCTACACACCGTCGGTGGTGCGGGTGGTGCGCGGCACGGTGTTGTCGTTGCGCGAGAAAGAGTTTGTCGAAGCCTCGCGGGTGATCGGTAACTCCGAGCTGTACACCATGCTGCGGCACATCGCGCCGAACTGCGTGGCGCCGGTGTGCGTGCTGGCCACCAGCATGTTCGGCTGGGCGATCCTGGCGGAAAGCTCCCTGAGCTTCCTCGGCCTGGGCGTCCCGCCGCCGGCCGCCACCTGGGGCAACATGCTCGCCGCCAGCCGGCCGTATATCGCCACGGCCAGCTGGCTGGGGCTGTTTCCCGGTGTCTGCATCGCCATGGCGTTGCTGGCGTTCAACCTGTGCGGCGATGCCTTGCGCGATCGTCTCGACCCGCGGATGAGTAAATGACCATGACTGACATCCTTCTGGCAGTCGACCAGCTGAAAATCCGCGTGGGGGCCAACGGCCCGCTGGCGGTCAACGACCTGAGCTTCACCATCGCCCCCGGCGAAATCGTGGCGCTGGTGGGCGAGTCCGGCAGCGGCAAGACCATGGCCGCCCGCGCCGCCATCGGCCTGTTGCCACCGCCGCTTGCACAATGCAGCGGCCAGGTGCGTTTCCAGGGCCATGACCTGGGCAGCCTTGCGCCGGAGCAATTGCGCCAGTTGCGCGGGGCGAAGATCGGCATGGTGTTCCAGGAACCCATGGTGTCCCTCAACCCGTCCATGAGCATCGGCGAGCAAATGGCCGAGGGCCTGCGCCTGCACACCAGGCTGAGCGATGCGCAGATCCGCGAGCGCAGCCTGGAGATGCTCGGGCATATCGGCATCAAGGACGCCGAGCGTTGCCTGGCGGCGTTTCCCCACGAGTTCTCCGGCGGCATGCGCCAGCGCATCATGCTCGCCTCGGTGATGCTGCTGCGCCCGGCCTTGCTGATTGCCGACGAGCCCACCACGGCCCTGGATTGCCTGGCGCAACTGGACGTGTTGAAACTGATGCTCGACCTTACGCGCGAGCAGGGCACGGCGATCCTGTTTATCAGCCACGACCTGTCGCTGGTGGCGCGCTACGCCGACAAAGTGGTGGTGATGCGCGAAGGCCGCGCGGTGGAGCAGGGCACCATCGAGCAGATCCTGCTGGCGCCCAAGGCCGAGTACACCCGGCAACTGCTCGAGGCCCTGCCGCGGCGCGGCACCCTGGCAGCCTTGCCCAAGGCGGACCGGCCGTTGCTGACGGTCAAGGACGTGTGCATCGAGCACCCGGGGCCGCGCAGCCTGTGGGGCCGCAGCCAGTTCAAGCGGGTGGTGCATTCGGCCAACCTGTCCATCGCCCCGGGGGAAACCCTGGCGCTGGTGGGCGGCAGCGGCTCGGGCAAGACCACCCTCGGCCGGGCGATTGTTGGCCTGAACAGCCCGTGTTCCGGTGCCATCGAGTTTGAGGGCGTGGACATTCTCAAGGCTGGCAACCGTGACCATCGCCTGCAATGCCAGATGATTTTCCAGGACCCGTATTCGTCCCTCGACCCGCGCATGAAGATTGGCGACATCCTCGCCGAACCCCTGCGCCATGTGCCCGGCATGACGCCCGCGCAGCGTCGTGAGCGGGTGGCGAAAACCCTGGTGGACATCGGCCTGGCGGAACAGTTTGTCGAGCGCTTCCCGCACCAGTTGTCCGGTGGCCAGCGTCAACGCGTGGCCATTGGCCGGGCGCTGGTACGGCACCCGCGACTGGTGATTGCCGATGAGCCGATCTCGGCGTTGGACATGACCATCCAGAAGCAGATCCTCGAGCTGTTCGAACGCCTGCAGGCGCAGTACGGCTTTGCCTGCCTGTTCATCTCCCACGACCTGGCAGCGGTGGAACGCATCGCCCACCGGGTGGCGGTGATGAGCGAGGGCAGGGTGGTGGAAATGGGTGCCCGCGACGAGATCTTCGACCGCCCGCAGCACCCCTACACCCGCAAGCTGCTGGCCGCCGCCAGCCCCTTGGAGAAACTTGAAAACGGTGGCTACCGCATCCGCCAGGGCCCCGTACCGCTAGCGCTGTAACCCAGGACTGACGTCACCCGCCGCGCAAATCGCCGATTTGCGCGAACGGCGAAGCCATGCCCGAAGAACAATAAAAACACCAACCCCCACCCCACTGCCAGGAGCTAAAAAAATGAAAAAATCCCTGACTCAACTCATCACCGGCGTCGGCGTTGTCAGCAGCGGGCTGGTCCCGTCACTGGCCCATGCAGACTTCATCAAGGACAGCAGCGGTACGCTGGACTTGAAGAACTACTACTTCAACCGTGACTACCGCGAGGCCGCTTCCCAGTCGATGCGCGCCGAGTGGGCCCAAGGTTTTATCCTCGGTATCAAGTCCGGTTTCACCGAAGGCACCGTGGGCTTCGGCCTGGACCTGACCGGCATGCTGGGGGTGAAACTCGACTCCAGCCCGGGGCTGTCCGGCACCGGTTTGCTGCAGCGTGACAGCGACAAGAATGTCTCCGACGAGTACTCCAAGCTTGGGGTGACCGCCAAGGCCCGCTTCGCCAAAAGCGAGCTGCGTGTGGGCTACCTGGTGCCGGACCTTCCGATCCTGCAACCCAACACCAGCCGTCTGTTTCCGCAGTCCTTCAGCGGCACCCAGCTGGTGTCCAACGATATCAGCAACCTGAAAATCACCCTCGGGCAGATCGACCAGGCCAAGGACCGTGACTCCACCAACTACGAAGACATGAAGCTGACCACGGTGAGCAAGGTCTACAAGAGCACCGCCCTGAGCGACCAGTTCCGCTTTGCTGGTGGCGACTACTCGCTGACCCCAAACACCTTGCTCAGCTACCACTTCGCGGCGCTGGACAGCATCTACCAGCAGCAATACGTGGGCTTCAAGAACAACTTCGGCCTGGGGCCGGGCACGCTGAAAACCGACGTGCGCTACTTCAAGTCGGACAAGGACGGCGCGGGCCTGGCGGGCAAGGTCGACAACAGCGCCTTGAGCAGCCGCCTGACCTACCAGTACGGCGGCCACAGCATCGGCGGCGGCTTCCAGCAGCAATACGGCACCACGCCGTTTACCTACCTGGACGGCTCCATCACCTACCTGTTCACCGAGTACCAGTTCAGCAACTTCACCCAAACCAGGGAGCGAGCCTGGCACGCCCGCTACGACTACAACTTCGCCGATCTCGGCTTGCCCGGCCTGTTGTTTGGGATCAAGTACGCCAAGGGTGATTCGGCTGAAGTGCTCGGCTTCAACCGCGAAGGCCGCGAGTGGGAGCGCGACCTGGACCTGGGCTACGTGGTGCAGAACGGGCCCTTCAAGGGCGTGTCGATGCGCTGGCGCAATGCGCTGAGCAAAGGCAACTACTTCAACGACGTTAACGAGAACCGCGTGATGCTGGGTTACACCCTGGCGCTCTGGTAACCACCCACTATGGGAGCGGGCTTGCCCGCGATGGCGGTGGGTCAGTCACGGAATAGGCTGGCTGACCCACCGCCATCGCAGGCAAGCCAGCTCCCACACTGATCGGATTACCAGATCAAGATAGTGTGGGCCGCCCTTACAGACGATCACGCCGGCTCGTTAATATTTCTTCAGCGTTCATCACTCGAATATCGAGATTTCCGGTTTATGAAACTTAAATCACACCCCTTGCTGCAAGCGACACAAGGCACCCACAGGCACGTGGACAGTGAGCATTACGGTGCAATGGGTGCAAGTCGAAAAATCTATATCCAGGCGGCGCTGCATGCCGACGAAACCCCGGCGCTGCTGGTGGCCGCGCACCTGCGCCGGCAATTGGTAGAACTGGAAAATGCCAACCGGCTGAATGCGCAAATCGTGCTGGTGGCCGTGGCCAACCCCACCGGGCTGAGCCAATACATCATGGGCGCGCCCAGCGGGCGTTTCGAACTGGGCAGCGGGCGTAATTACAACCGGGGCTTTCCGGTGCCGTACCAGGCAATCGCCGACAGGATCGAGCACCTGCTGGGCCAGGACATCGACGCCAACCGCCAACTGATCCGCCAGGCCTGGGGCGAATGTCTGCTGGACGCGGCGCCGCTGGACGAATTCCAGTCGCTGCAACGCACCCTGATGCTGCTGGCCCACGATGCCGACATCGTGCTGGACCTGCACTGCTCCCGCGAAGCGGCGATGCATGTGTACACCGGCGAGGCAGTGTGGGCGACCGTGGAGCCGCTGGCGCGCTACATCGGCTCTGAAGCCTCGTTGCTGGCCACCGATTCCCAGGCCAACTCGTTCGATGAGGCGCTGTACCTGCTGTGGGTCAACCTGCGTGAGCGGTTTGGCGATCGGTTTCCGATTCCGGACAGCAGCGTGGCGGTGACCGTCGAGCATCGTGGCCAGCGGGATGTGTCCTATGAACTGGCAGAACATGACGCCACGGCGATCATTGATTACCTGACCCACCTGGGCGCGGTTGAAGGCGCGCCACGGCCTTTGCCAGCCCTGCGTAACCCGGCGACGCCGTTGGCCGGCAGCGAACAGTTTTATGCGCCGTGCGCCGGGGTGCTGGTACACCGGGCGGCGGTGGGCAGTCGCATCGAGGCCGGGCAGGCGTTGTTCGATATCGTTGATCCCCACAGTGGGCAGGCCACCACGGTTTGCAGCCACAACACCGGCGTGTTGTACATGCGCCGTGACGTGCGCTTTGTGAAGCCGGGCGACCCGCTGGGCCGGGTGTCCGGTGCCACGCCGATTCGCAGCGGCAAGCTACTCAGCGCCTGATTTGCCAGCTATGGAATACGGTCAAAATGTGGGAGCGGGCTTGCTCGCGAATGCGGAGGGTCAGCCAACATCTCCGGCGACTGACCCTCCGCATTCGCGAGCAAGCCCGCTCCCACATTGGGTCTTTGTTGTTCATTCATTATTTATTCGGCAGGACATCCCCACCATGCACCCCAACCCGGCAATCACCCTCGAAAACCAATTCTGCGCCCACAACTATTCCCCCTTGCCGGTGGTGATCGTCAAGGGCGAGGGCGTCTGGGCCATTGGTGATGATGACAAGCGCTACCTGGACATGATGTCGGCCTATTCCGCCGTCAGCCACGGCCATGTCCACCCGCGCATCCGCGCCGCCGCCGTGGCGCAGATCGACAAGATCAGCGTGGTGTCCCGGGCGTTCTACAGCGAACCCTTGGGCAACTTCCTCAAGACCTTGTGCCGCATCACGGGCTTCGACTCGGCCCTGCCGATGAACAGTGGCGCCGAAGCTGTGGAAACCGCGATCAAGGCGGCGCGACGCTGGGGCTACCGGATCAAGGGCATCCCGGCCAATCAGGCCAACATCGTGGTGGCCGACAACAATTTCCACGGCCGCACCTCGACCATCGTCGGCTTCTCGTCGGAGGCGGACTACAAGGCCGACTTCGGCCCATTCTGCAACGGTTTCACCGAGGCGCGCTTCGGTGACATCGAGAGTTTCCGCCAGGCCATTACCGCCGACACCTGCGCGGTGCTGATCGAGCCGATCCAGGGCGAGGCCGGCATTCGCGTGCCGGCCGCAGGTTTCCTGCGGGAACTGCGCCAGCTGTGCGACCAGACCAACACCTTGCTGATCCTCGATGAGATCCAGTCCGGCCTGGGCCGTACCGGCAAGTGGTTTGCCTTCCAGCACGAAGGCATTCGCCCCGATGCATTGATCCTCGGCAAAGCCCTGGGCGGCGGGATCATGCCGGTGTCGGCGTTCGTCGCTGATCATTCGATCATGGACCTGTTCGACGCCGGCAGCCACGGCTCGACCTTCGGCGGCAACCCGTTGGCGGCGGCCATTGGCCTGGAAGCGTTGAAGGTGCTGGAAGAGGAGGGCTTGATCGATAACAGCGCGCAACTGGGCCACTACCTGGTGGAGCGCCTGAAGGCCATGCACTCGCCGGCCATCCGCGAGATTCGCGGGCGTGGCTTGTGGGTCGGCATGGAACTGGACCGCGATGCGCGGCCCATCTGCGAAGCGCTGCTGGCCGAAGGGCTGCTGACCAAGGAAACCCACGAAAACGTACTGCGCATCGCACCGCCGTTGTCCATTACCCGCGAAGAACTGGACTGGGGCCTTGAGCGTATCGAGCGGGTATTCAAACAGCTATGAGTGAGTATCTCAGTCACCTCGACATCGACGGCCAGCGCTTTGCCTGGATCGATCTGCACCAGTTGCTGACCCCGGCGCAACTGCAGCGCCTGCCGTATTCCGTGCGCATTCTCCTGGAAAACATTGCCCGCTGCGCCCCGGCTTCGTTGCCACAGGTAGTGGCGCGGGCCATCGGCGAAGGGCCGGATTGCGAGGTGCCGTTCCAGCCCAACCGGCTGATGTTCCACGACACCACGTGCCTGCCGGCCCTGGCGGATTTCGCCGGCATGCGCGATGTGGTGGCCGAACTGGGCGGTGATCCCCGGGCGGTGAACCCCTCGATCCCGGCGGTGCTGACCATCGACCATTCGGTGATCGTCGAGCACTACGCCGAGGCGGGCGCGGTGGATGCCAACCTGGACATCGATTTTCGCCGCAACAGCGAGCGCTACCGTTTTATCAAGTGGGCCCAGGCCAGCCTGGATAACTTCAAGGTGATCCCGCCGGGCACCGGGATCATCCACCAGATGAACATGGAGTCCATCGCCCAGGTGGTGTGGGAAAGCGCGCCGCGCAACGGCCACGTGCTGTTGCACCCCGACTGCATGGTCGCCACCGACAGCCACACGCCGATGATCAATGCCATCGGCGTGCTGGGCTGGGGCGTTGGCGGGCTGGAAGGGCAGGCGGCGATGCTCGGCGAACCGGTGCCGATTCCTTATCCGCAGGTGGTGGGCATTCGCGTCACCAATGCGTTGCGCGACGGCGTGACGGCCACTGACCTGGCACTGACGGTGACTGAACTGCTGCGCCGGCGCAGCATGGTCGGCAAGTTTGTCGAGTTCACCGGACCGGGCCTGGCGTCCCTGAGTTGGGCGGCGCGGGGCACCGTGGCGAACATGGCGCCGGAATACGGTGCGACCGTGGTGTTTTTCCCGTTTGATGACGAGACGCTGGCGTACCTGACCCTGAGTGCGCGCCCGCAGGCCTTGATCAACAAGGTCTCGGCCTACATGTCGGCGCAATCTCTGTGGCGCCGGGACGACGATCCCGAGCCGGTGTTCGATGAGTTGATCGAGCTGGATCTGGCGCAGGTTGAACCGAGTGTCGCCGGCCCGCATCAGCCCCATCAGCGCCAGTCCCTGGCCCAGGCCGGGGCGTCGTTTCATCAGCATGTATGCGCGCAAAAGCAGGATTTCTTCGAGCCGTCATTCCAGGTGCCGATCACCCATGGCGCGGTGGTGATGTCGGCCATCACCAGTTGCACCAACACCGCCAACCCGGCGCAGATGATCCAGGCCGGGCTCTTCGCCCGCAACGCCCGCGCCCGTGGGCTGACGCGCAAACCGTGGGTCAAGACGTCGCTGTCGCCAGGCTCACGGGTGGTGGCCGATTACCTGGAAGCCGCCGGCTTGCTGGAGGATTTCGCCGCGCTGGGTTTCGACCTGGCGGGCTTTGGCTGCATGACCTGCATCGGTAATTCCGGCAGCCTCGAACGCCATGTCGAGACCTTCGCCGAGCAGGGCTTGAAAGGCGTGGTGGTGCTTTCGGGCAACCGCAATTTCGAAGGCCGGGTCAACCCGAAAGTCCCTGCCGGCTACCTTGCTTCGCCCGCGTTGTGCGTGGCCTATGCGATTGCCGGCAGCATCGACACCGACCTGTCGGCCCAGCCGCTGGCGATGGATGCCCACGGCCAGCCGGTGTTCCTGCATGAGTTGATGCCCAGCGAAGCCGAGGTGGCCGCGCAAGTGGCGGCGGTGGTGCGCCCGGCGCTGTTTCACCAGCGCCAGGCACTGCTGTGGCAAGGCACTCACCATTGGCAGGCGCTGGAAGCCGACGCCAGCGTGCAGTTTGCCTGGCACCCGGCCTCCACTTACCTGCGCCGCCCGCAGTACCTTGCCGGGGTAACGCCGGTGCCGGCCGCGTCCTTGGCCATCAGCAACGCCCGGGCTTTGGTGGTGCTGGGGGATAACGTCACCACCGACCATATCTCCCCGGCGGGCACGATTCCGGCCGACAGCCTGGCCGGGCACTGGCTGCGGGAGCGCGGTGAAGCGCTGGCGGACCTCAACCAGTATTCGACCCGGCGCAGCAACCACGAAGTGATGGTGCGCGGCGCGTTTACCAACCCGCGCCTGAACAATCTGCTGTCCTGCGACCAGCCCCCGCGCCAGGGCGTCTGGGCCTGGAATGCCGACCGCAGCGACTACCTGCCGCTGTACCTCGCCGCGCAAAGCTACGCCGGTACACCCACCGTGTTGTTCGCCGGGATCAACTACGGTGCCGGCTCCAGCCGCGACTGGGCAGCGAAGGTCCTGACCCTGCTGGGGATCAAGGTGGTGGTGGCCCGCAGTATCGAGCGAATCCATCGCAGTAACCTGATCGGCATGGGTGTGTTGCCGCTGGTGTTCGATGAAGGCGCATCGGTGCAGGACTTGAACCTCGACGGCAGTGAGTCCCTGAGTTTCCTCGGCCTGGACGCGTTGCAGGTCGGCGACAACCCGATCACCTTGCAGATTGACCGCGCCACCGGTGAGACCACGCGTACCCCCCTGACCTTGCGCCTCGACTCGTTGCAGGAGGTTGGTTACCTTGAACACGGCGGCGTCTTGCCCTTCGTCATTCGCAAGACCGTGCAAAGAACCGTTCAAGGAGCGCGTAATGATTGACCCGCAGGTACTGCAACAACTGGCCCCCGAGGGTGTGCTCAGAGCTGCCATCAACTTTGGCAACCCGGTGCTGGCCCAGCGCGGCGAGGACGGCCAGCCCCAGGGCGTGTCGGTGGCGCTGGCCAGGGCCCTGGCCGATGAATTGGCGGTCGACCTTGAGTTGATCACTTTTGATGCGGCGGGCAAGGTCTTCGCCGCGCTGGGCGATGACCGCTGGCGCGTGGCATTCCTGGCCATCGAACCGGTGCGCGAGCAGGAAATCGCCTTCAGCGCGCCCTACGTGATCATCAAGGGTACGTACCTGGTGGCGGTGGATTCACCCCTGGGCAGCGTGACCCAACTCGATGCTCCGGGCCAACGCATCGCCGTCGGCCAGGGTGCCGCGTATGACCTGTACCTGAGCCGCACGGTGCAGCATGCCGAACTGGTACGCGCGCCGACCTCGGCGGGTGCCGTAGACCTGTTTATCGAGCAAGGCCTGAACGCCGCGGCCGGGGTTCGGGATTACCTGCGAACCCGGCTGGATGAGCGCTGGCGCCTGCTGGAGGATGACTTCATGAGCATCAGCCAGGCGGTCGCGGTACCGGCAGCGCACGCAGCCGCTGCCGCGTTCGTCAAATCCTTTGTCGAACGGCAGAAAGCCAATGGTCTGGTAAGACAGGCGTTGTTGTGCAGCGGGCAAAGCCCGGAACTGGCGGCGCCTTAGAGACGGCGCAGGAAGGATTTGACGATTTTCTGGGTGGCCTGGGTGGTGTCCAGGTCATCCAGGCGACTGTAGGGATGCCACTGGCATTCCTTGATTTCACTCAGGGGCCGGGCATCTTCGATATTCACCACCGACGCCTCGAACACATGGTGCAGGGTGTCGCTGGCCTTCAGCTCCTGCAATAACAGCAAACCGTCCACGTTCAGCCCGGTTTCCTCTTCCAGTTCTCGTGCGGCAGCACCTGCCGGGCGCTCATGGCGCTCGACCTTGCCGCCGGGCAATGCCCATTTCGATCGGGCTTTACGCACGAACAGGATGTGCCCGTCGTGCTCGCAAATCACCGTGGCCCTTATTTTCATCGTCTGTGCCCCCGCAGCTGGATGATTGTCATAAAAGTGTAATGCAATTGTCATGCTCAGTCTTTATCCGGCAGGGTGGAGAGGGGGCCGGAAAACACCGATACTGCCCCATCGAAAAAAACTCACCTGAAGGAGATGCAGATGAACACCGTACGCTGGGGCATGATCGGCTGTGGCGATGTCACTGAACTCAAGAGTGGACCCGCCTTCTACAAAGCGCCAGGTTCTGCGCTGGTGGCCGTGATGGGGCGGCGCGAGGAGGCCGTGCGCGATTATGCGGCACGCCACGGCATTGCCCGTTTCTACACTGACGCCCAGGCGCTGATCGACGACCCGGAAGTAGACGCGGTCTACATCGCCACACCGCCCGACAGCCACCTCGAATACAGCCTGATGGTGGCCGCTGCCGGCAAGCATTGCTGCGTCGAGAAGCCCATGTCCCTGAATGCCGAGCAAAGCGCGCTGATGCAGCGCACCTTCGAACAGGCCGGGCTGCACCTGTTTGTCTCCTATTACCGGCGTTCCCTGCCACGCTTCCAGCAGGTGCGGGACTGGCTGCAGGACGGGCGCATCGGCGAATTGCGTCATCTGACCTGGACCCTGTGCAAGCCGCCTTCGGAAGACGATGCCAGCAGTGCCAACTGGCGCACCGACCCGGCGATTGCCGGCGGCGGGTATTTTGCCGACCTGGCCAGCCACGGTTTTGACCTGTTCCAGTACCTGGTCGGGGATATCGTCGAGGTGGCCGGGTTTACCGCGCGCCAGGCGGGGCGCTATGCCGCCGAAGATGCCGTCACCGCCTGCTGGACGTTCGCCTCGGGCGCGCTGGGCATGGGCTGCTGGAACTTTGTCGCCGACCGGCGCGAAGACCGGGTGGAGATGATCGGCAGCAAGGGCCGCATCACGTTTTCGGTGTTCGATGAGGCGCCGTTGCGGCTTGAGGGCGAGACCAGCGAGGTGCTGGAGGTGCCCAACCATGCACATATCCAGTGGCATCACGTGCTGGGGATGAATGCGCATATTCGTGGCGAGAGCAAACACCCGGCACTGGCGATCGAGGCGTTGAAGACCGACCGGGTCATGGACCGGGTGCTACAACGTAACCCCAACCTGGCGGTCTAGCGGTGCTTTGATTTTGTCTTTTTAAGGAATGAACGGATGAAAATGAAAGCAGCCTGGATTGTGCTTTGCCTGGCGTTGGCCGGGGCCGCGACAGCAGCACCACGGGCCCAGGGGCAGGCCGGGGAGTTTGACTTTTATGTGTTGTCGCTGTCCTGGTCGCCGACCTTCTGCCTGACGCACCCGGACGACCAGCAGTGTTCGGGCAAGGGCTACGGTTTTGTCCTGCATGGGCTGTGGCCGCAGTACGCGAAGGGCGGCTGGCCGGCTTCGTGTGAGCCGCAGTCGCGCTTGTCGGATGCAGACTTCGCCCGGGGCAGGACACTGTTCCCGTCGCCCAAACTGCTCAGGCATGAATGGGCCAAGCACGGCACCTGCAGCGGCCTTGAGGCTTCGGCTTACCTGGACAAGACCGATGCAGCGCTCAGCGTGGTCAAGATCCCGCAGCAGCTTGAGCCCTTCAATGTCCGAAGCGGCCTGGGCGCGCGGGACATCGAAGCGCTGTTTCGCGAGAGCAACCCGGCCATGGGCAACCATGGCCTTGCGGTGATCTGCAAGGGTGCCGTGCTGACCGAGGTGCGGGTGTGCCTGACCAAGGACCTGGCGTTTGCCGGCTGCCCGCGCAGCGTCAAGAGCCAGTGCCGGGATGGCGATATTCGGATCCCGACCCAGCGCTAAGCGGACTCAGGCGGGCCCATAACCTTTATGGGCCTGCTCGATCTCCTCCACCAGGCGGTCAATGCCCGCCAGGCGTGCCCGGTTGTCGTGGTCCCAGGGATGGAACCCGGGCTTGAAGTAATGCAACCAGGGCAGCGCCATGCGCGGGAACACGCCCTTGGGCCCGTACAGAAACTTGAGCATCCGCCAGAAGCCCTTCAAATGCCCGCCCGAACGCCGGTCGGCAAACAACAGGCGCAGGTGAAAGTCCAGGATCGTCAGCCAGAACAGCCCCGTGGTGATGAGCATGGTGGAAGTGCGCAGCAGATAACGCTTGGGCCCGGGCTTGATCACGCTGTTCCACACATCAAACGCCACCGCCTTGTGCTCGGTTTCTTCCAGGGCATGCCAGTACCACATCTGCTGGTAACCCTTGACCGAATCCCCGAACCGCGACGGGTCGCTGAGGAGGATTTCCGCGAGCATCGCGGTGTAGTGCTCCAGGGCAATGGTCACCGCCAGGTTGAAGGAGGCGGGCAGGTATTTCTTTTGCGCGTCGAGGATCATCTTCAGCCGACGGTCGAGGGTATTCGCCGGCAGCCCTGCGGCCTGCAGCAGATCGTTGTAGGCCACGTGCTCGCGGCTGTGCATGGCTTCCTGGCCGATAAAGCCCTGGATTTCTTTCTTCAGCTCCGGGTCTTCGATGCGCTGGCGATAGTGACGCACGCTGTCCATGAAGAACAGCTCGCCCTGGGGAAACAGCAACGACAGTGCGTTGAAAAAGTGGGTAATGAACGGGCCTTGTTCATGCCAGTCCTTGATGCGTTCGGCCGGCAGGGCAAAACGGAGGTCGCGGCGAATCGGCAGCATGGTCGGTACTCCAGTTCAGAGACGGTGTTCTTCGTTGGTTTCAAGGACGGGCGAGGGCGCATTGCGTTGCTTGGGCGCCATGCGTTTGCTGGCCAACACCACCAGCGCTTGATAGGCGGCAGGCAGGCAGCGGGCGAGCAGGTCCAGAAAATAGGCGTCGCGGCCAATCAGCACGCGGCGTTTGTTTTTGCGTACGCCTTGCAGGATCACTTTGGCGGCCTGGTCGGCGTCGGTGATGAACAGCTTTTCGAAGTCGGCCCGGGCCTGCTGTTCGCTGTGAATCAGGAAGCCGGTCATGTTGGCGTCGATCCGGCTGCTGCGACAGATGTCGGTGCGGATCCCGCCAGGGTGCACGCAGGTGGCCGAGACCCCGCTTTTCTGCAGGTCGAGTTCCTGGCGCAAGGACTCGGTAAAACCACGCACGGCGAACTTGGTGGCGTTGTAGCCGCTCATGCCCGGCTGGGCGAACAGGCCGAACACGCTGGAAGTGTTGACCACATGCCCATCGCCGCTGGCCTTGAGGTACGGCAAAAAGGCCTTGGTGCCGTACACCACGCCCCAGAAGTTGATCCCGACGATCCATTCCAGGTCGGTGTAGTCCACGCCTTCGACGGTGCTCGACAGCGCGACGCCGGCGTTGTTGAAGATCAGGTTGATCTGGCCATGTTCGGCGGCGCATCGGGCGGCCCAGTCTTCCACGGCCTGGCGCTCGGAAACGTCCAGCACCTGCGAGGTGACCAGCACCGGTGCAAGCACCTGGGCCTTGATCAGTGCGACGGTCTGCTCCAGGCCCTGGCTGTTTTTATCCGCCAGCGCCAGGTGGCAGCCTTCACGCGCCAACGCCAGGGCCAACGCGCGGCCCATGCCGGAAGCGGCGCCGGTAATGGCCGCCACGCGGCCGTTGAATGACTTCATGACAGGCTCCCTTCTGCGGTGGTGTGGGGCGTTGCGGCCGGGCGCGCGGTGGACGGTATCGGCACCAGGCTGGCGACGTAGTCCTTGAGGGCAAAATGCCGGGTGACCTGCTTGAAACGCCAGGTGGAGCCGGGCCACAGCGTGGTGTTCTTGCCGGTGCGTGGGTCCAGGTACCAGCTCTTGCAGCCGCCGGTGGACCAGATGGTGCCGTTGAGTTTTTCCTGCAGCCTGGCGTTGTAGGCCAGTTCCACCGCCGGCTTGACGTCCACCGTGGCGATGCGATGACGCTGCATTTGCTGCAGGGCATCGAGGATGTAGGTGACCTGGGCCTCGATCATCAGAATCATCGAGTTATGCCCCAGCCCGGTGTTGGGGCCGACGATCAGGAACAGGTTCGGATAGCCCGGCACCGTGGTGCCCAGGTAGGCGTGGGCGCCGTCTTGCCAGGTGTCCATCAGGTCGATGCCGTGGCGCCCGATGATGCAGTTGCGGGGCAGCGGATCGGTGGCCTGGAAGCCGGTGCCGAAGATGAGGCAGTCGGCCGGGTGCTTGATGCCGTCGGCGGTGATCACCCCGTCGGCCTCGATGCGCAGCACGTTGTCGGTTACCACCTGCACATTGCTGCGGGACAGGGCCGGGTAGTAGTCGTTGGAGATCAGCACGCGCTTGCAGCCGATGGTGTAGTCCGGCGTCAGGGTCTTGCGCAGGGAAGGGCGGGCCACTTGTTTGTGCAGGTGGCGCACGGCGATTTTCTGCACCATTTTCATCAGGCGCGGGTGCAGGGCAAAGCCCACCACGCGACCTTCCAGTGCCCAATAGAACGCGCCGCGTACCAGGCGCTGGGTGAACGGCAGGTGCTTGAAGGCCCAGCGCTCGAAGCGTGAAATCGGCCGGTCGGGCTTGGGCATGATCCACGGCGGGGTGCGCTGGAACAGGTCCAGGTGGGCCACCTGCGGCGCAATCTGCGGCACGAACTGAATGGCACTGGCGCCGGTGCCGATCACCGCCACGCGCTTGCCCTTCAATGAATACTCGTGGTCCCACTGCTGGGAGTGGAAGCGCTTGCCCTTGAAGCTGTCCAGGCCCGGAATATCCGGCAGTGCCGGGCGCGACAGGCCGCCCATTCCCGACACCAGCACCCGCGCACTCACCTGGCGGCCATTGCTGAAGCTCAGGCTCCAGCGCTGTTGCGCCTCATCAAATACCGCCTTCTCCAGGCCCATGCCAAAGCGCAGGAACGGCGCCAGTTCGAAGCGCCGGGCGCACTGCTCCAGGTAGGCGCGAATCTCCGCCTGTGGCGCAAATTGCCGGGTCCAGTCCGGGTTGGGCGCAAAGGAAAACGAATAGACATGGGATTGCACGTCGCAGGCGCAACCGGGGTAGTGGTTGTCCCGCCAGGTGCCGCCGAGAGCATCGGCCTGTTCGGCAATAAAGAAGTCGTGGAACCCGGCTTCCTTGAGTTTGATCGCCATGCACAGCCCGGCAAATCCGGAACCGATGATGGCGATGTCGATGGTGTCATGGGCATTCATAGGCTGTCCCTCGTGGGCCGGTGGCGCCTTACGGGTGTCGACATCGGATGTGCTCCTTGTTTTTGTTTTGGCTTTTTAGATAGAACACCATTGCAAAGGAAAATTGAATTATTTATTTTAAAAAAGATTTTAAATAATCTACCTGAAAATATCGTCTAGGCTACGACCCAGTTCCTCATGTGCGACTTATCCGACGGACGAGAGCTTGTACGCACACAGTTAAGGTCCAGGGTGGACGATGGCTGAGGCCTTGACCAATACCGGTCGGGCCGCCAGCAACGCAGGGATGCAGAGGACCGAGCTATGGCTGTCGAGTGGGTTGTCGCTGCGGGTGTGTGTGTAGGGTTAAGCGTAGTGTTGTGGGCCTTCAGTGCCCGGATGACACGGCGTATAGAGGCTGCTGTTCCGATCAACGGGCGCTTTCTGGAGATCAACGGCGAGCGCTTTCATTATGTAGACGAGGGCAAGGGCCCACCGCTGGTGATGATCCACGGGCTGATGGGCAGCAGTCGCAACTTGACGTACGCCTTGTCTGCCCGATTGCGTGAGCACTTTCGAGTGATCACCGTGGATCGTCCGGGGTCGGGTTATTCCACCCGGCATGCCGGCACGGCCGCGGACCTGCCTGGCCAGGCCCGGCAAGTCGCCAGCTTTATCCAGACGCTGGACCTGGATAAGCCGCTGGTGCTGGGGCATTCCCTCGGCGGGGCGATTGCCCTGGCACTGGCCCTGGACCATCCCCACGCGGTGTCCGGATTGATCCTGGTGGCGCCCCTGACCCATCCCCAGCGCCTGCTGCCGCTGGTGTTTATGTCGTTGGCGATACGCCCGGGATGGCTGCGACGCTTTATGTCGCACACCCTGACCATGCCAATCGGATTGCTGACCAAAGGCTCGGTGGTCAAGGGCGTGTTTGCCCCCGACCCGGCCCCGGAAGACTTCGCCACCCGCGGCGGCGGCTTGTTGGGCATGCGGCCCGAGAACTTCTATGCCGCCTCCACCGAGATCAACCTGGTCAACGATTTCCTGCCGGACATGGTCAAGCGCTACCCGCAGCTGACGTTGCCGATCGGGCTGATCTATGGCGCGCAGGACAAGGTGCTGGATTTCCGCAAACATGGGCAGGCCCTGGCCAGCCTGGTGCCGGGCCTGAAGCCGCAGCTGGTGGAAGGGCGCGGGCATATGTTGCCGATCACGGCCACCGAGCGTGTCGCGGCGGTGGTCGAGCAGATAGCCAAGCGCGTCCGGCCGCCGGAAAGCGCCACGGTGTTGCACCCGCCGTTTGCGTTGGCGAGTAAATAATTGTGCGACTGAACTCGCGGTTCGAACTCGTCAATGCTTGCCCTAGACACCTGACCAAACGGCTGAAAAAGAGACTGCCCGGTCACGTTCAAAAGGGTTCAAGAAACTAGTTGACGACCTAACGATTCCGCGCTATTTATTTAAAAAAATTATTTCAATGTCTAATTTGAAACAATTTTTGAAATGCCTAAGAGCGAATAAAATAATGAAAAAAACGCCTTTTATCGCATGGTTGAATTCTCGGGGCAGTCACCGCTCCGTGTACCTGTCCAGTGTTGATTTTTGCTCCCTGCCTACCTGCGTCGTGCGGAGGCTGCCATGAATCAGACCCTGGCTGCCCCGAACGTCTGGACCGACGGCAAGCGCCACCTGTGGTGGCTCGGCATCATGCCCCTGGCAACCCCAATGCTCTCTGGCGCCCTGGCCATCACTACCGGCGTGCAACAACTGTGGTGGGTCGGTGTGCTGGTGATCTTCGGCCTGATCCCGCTGATCGACGGCCTGCTGGGTGAAGACGTCAGCAACCCGCCCGAGTCCGCCGTCAGCAACCTCGAATCCCAAAGCTACTACCGCTGGATCGTCTACACCGGCGTGCTGTTTGTCATCTCATCCCTGGTGGTCACCGGGTGGCTGGCCGCAGGCGGTATCGACTGGATTATCAATGGTGGCCTGTTGCATGCCACCGCCACCCTGGACCCGTCGAGCTGGCTGGCGAAAACCGCCGCGTTCATCACCGCGCGCACCGAGCTGCATGGCGAGGTGAGCTGGTTCACCTACCTGGGCATGGCAATGTCCACTGGCGCTGCCACCGGCATCGCCATCAACACCGCCCATGAGCTGGGGCACAAGCCGCGCCTGCTGGAAGTCGTGCTGGCCAAGATCACCCTGGCGCCGACCTTCTACGGGCACTTCTACACCGAACACAACCGTGGCCACCACGTGCGCGTCGCCACCCCGGAAGACCCGGCCAGTTCGCGGTTGGGGGAGAGCTTCTGGGCCTTCCTGCCGCGCTCGGTATGGTTCAGCGCCCGCTCGGCGTGGAACCTGGAGCGTGAACGCCTGCGCAAACTCGGCCTGCCGGCCTGGCACTGGAAGAACGCCGTACTCAGCGCCTGGATGTACAGCGTGGTGTTGTGGGGCGCGATGATTGCCTGGCTGGGCGCGGCAGTGATTCCATTCCTGATCATCCAGGGCATCTACGGTTTCTCGCTGCTGGAAGTGGTGAACTATGTCGAGCACTACGGCCTGAAACGCCAGAAGTTGCCCAACGGTCGTTATGAGCGTTGCTCGCCACGCCATTCCTGGAACAGTAATCGGATTGTCACCAATATCTTTCTGTTCCAACTGCAGCGGCACTCCGACCATCACGCCAACCCAACCAGAAGTTATCAGTCACTGCGTCATTTTGATGAATCGCCGCAACTCCCATACGGTTATGCCAGCATGATTGTCTGGGCGTATGTACCGTACTTGTGGCGACGACGCATGGATCACCGGGTACTTAATCATTACGCCGGGGATATTACCCTGACCAATCTTCAACCTTCACAGCGTTTGAAGTACCTGGAGAAGTACAGCAACACCACCAGACCCTTCTAACGAAAGCAGTCAGTTGTAGGGCGTACTCGGGATCTGTGTATCGCGCAGGTTTTCATCGCCCAGGCTTTACCGGTTTCGAGTACGGCTTAGTTGCAAGACAGTTGTTTGACCCGAACAAAAAATAAAATGAAGGGAAGGACGTACACCATGCAAAACCCTGCCAAGTTCACCACGCACATTGTATTGGCCGCGCTGGGCCTGATCGTTTACCACCAGGCCCAGGCCGCCCGTATCGAACCTGCCGGCAGCGCGTTTACTGCCCAGGGCCCCATCAGCTTTTCCAAAGGCGCGCTGATCAGCGCGGATTGCACCATCAAGGTCGCCGGCAAAGTGGCGGCGGATGGGTCGTCGGTGAATGTCGACAAAGTTGAATTCGACGGCGGGCTCAAGTGCAGCCGGGTGGAAGCGATCAACTTGCCGTGGGTATTGGTGGCTAAAGATACCAGGAGCGGCTCGATGTCGAAGATCGCCGTGGATGTGCATGCCTTTGGTTTGGGCGGCAAGTGCGGGCCTTCTACTGCCGATGGAACCTGGGATAACGCCACCGGCAAGCTGGAAGCGTCGAATGTGCCTATCGGCGAAGACTGCAAGATCAAGACGGTGTCGATCAAGATGCCGCCGAGTTTCAAAGTTGTTGAGTAACAGTGGGATGTTGTAGCGGTAATTGAATTGAAATTTGGCTGGAAAGGGAAGTTCTGCAGATTCACCGTGACCTCTCGATCATGGCCATTACCCCTGGCGAAATGACTCGCCATAACATGTGAGGAAAAATAATGAAAAGCTTGAAAACCCTCGTTTGTGCAACTTCTTTCGCAGTGTGCTTCGGCGCAGCTTCCATGGCCAGCGCGGCTTCCATCTCCCCGGATGGTCCGTTCTCGACCAACGCTGGCACCATCGTCGTGAAGTCGCCTTCGTCCTTCGGTGCAGCCGTGACCTGCGGCATCACCTTTACCGGCAACGTTAGCGGTGGCGTGGCCTCGATCAATGGCGCATCCCTGACCGGTGGCGGTCTGTGTGGCCTGCCAACGCTGACCAACCTGCCTTGGGTACTGACGGCTGCAACGGGTACCACCGGTAGCGTAACCAACGTCGGCTACAAGATCACCTCGATCCCGGCCACCAACTGCGGGCCAACCACCATCGCTGTTACCTGGACTCCAGGCACCAAAACGCTTTCGGCAGCCAATCAGGCGCTGACCGGCAACTGCACCGTGGTTTCGCTGAGTGTTGTTGCCCCAACGCTGACCGTTAACCCGTAAGCGCGACTCCGTAAAGGGCTGATCACCCCGTTGAAAGACCGGTGCCTCGTGTGAGGCACCGGTTGGATACGGTATTTATTGTCTGGGGAACATGACAATGCAAAGCCTTGTGAAAACAGCACGCCTGGGTTCGATGTCAGCGGCTCTGGGCGTTGCCTCATTCATTGCGGTTGCGGCGGGGTTCAGCCCGCCGGGTCCGTTCAGCGTAACCAAAGGCAGTGTTGTGTTGAAGCTGCCGTCGACGTTTCTACCCACGTGTTGAGCGCAACCAATCAAGCCATGAGTGGCTACTGCACTTTGGTGTCGTTGAACGCCACGCTGACCGGCTCGCTCACCACCCATTCCTGAATACCGATACACCGTTACACCGTTCCAGGACAGGCGTTCTTTGAAAGACGTTCTGTGGTTACACGACCCACCGGCAGGGGCCGGGTGTAAATAATAATAAGGAGTACCGCATGAACAATAAGAAACAACACGCTCACACGTTACTGGGACTGGCCCTGCTGGGGGGGCTGATGACCACGGGGCAAGTGCAGGCGGGTGGGTTCTCCACACCGACCTTCGGCGCGCCAGGATGGGGTCGTGCGTTTGGTGGTGGTTCACTGTTCAAAAATGACCCCAGTGCCGCGTACAACAACCCGGCAGCCATGGCCTTTATCGATTCAACCATCGCGCAGCAGACCGTTGACTATGCTCGGATCAAGATCAAATACACCGGCCAGGCCTATGACTACGCGGGCAACCCGGTGACCAATACGCCCGTACTGGATGACCTGGGCAATACGGGCGACCCGGTCCTCAACACTAACAATGGTGGGCAAGGCGGTTTCACCGCTTGGCTGCCGACGGGCTTTCTGGTGATTCCCATGGGCGACCGTTTCGCCTTTGGTCTGAGCCAAGTCGTGCCACAGGGTATGAAAACCACTTGGAACGAAGACTCCAAACTGCGGGATTTCGCGGTTGATACCAAAATCGAGACCATCGGTCTGACCGGTTCCCTGTCGTTCAAGGTCAATGATCAGTTCTCGGTCGGTGGTGGTGCCATCGTCCAGCGCAGTCAAGGGTTCGTCAGCCAGAACGTTGATTTGCTGGCCGCTGCGGATGTGTCTCCAGGACTTGGCGGCGCGGGTCTCCCCACGGGGCTGGGGCATTCCTTGATGCGCGTGAAAGTCGATAACATCTCTGTGGGCTGGTTTGGTGGCGTGGTTTGGAAGCCGACGCTGCAAGACACACTTGGCTTGAACTATCACGCCAAGATCAAAAACAAGATGACCGGCAAATACAACATCTATACAGATGCCGTCGGCCGTAACGCGATGACCAATCCGATCGGTCCGAACGGCGAAACTCTGGTTGAAATCGCCTACCCAGGTCTCAAGCTGTTCCCGGACGGTGCCCACGCCAGTACCCAACTGGATATCCCGGCTACCGCTTCGGTTGACTGGGTTCACCAGTTCAACGACCGCTGGACGTTGGGGGTGAGTGCTACCTGGACTGAATGGTCTTCCTTCCAGGACCTGACGCTCAAATCCCAGGGCACCACCATTGTTGCCATTCCCTACAACTACAAAAACGCCTGGATGACCTCGATTGGCGGCGACTACAAAGCCACCGACGAACTCACCCTGCGCGCCGGTGTGGCTTACGACCAGACACCTACCCGCAACTCTACCCGGGACCCGCGAATCCCGGACGGTGACCGTTACTTCCTGGCATTTGGTGCCGGTTATGACATCAAGGCTATTCCTGGCCTGTCGGTGGATGCCGCGTACTCGCACCAGTTCGTGCAGAAGGTCAACCTGAAGACCAAGAACGTTGATCGTCTCGGTGCGGCGCAGTTGGACGGCGAGGCTGAATCCTCGGGGGATGTGGTCAGCTTGTCGGCAACCTATAAGTTCTAAGGTTGTCGAGGGCAGTCGTGGAGAAGGGCAGCCAGCGCATCTTGCTGCCCGGCTCCACGCTGTCGTCTATTGATGGGTAGCCCTGGCGCCCGATGTCGAATCCTTGCGCTTAACCTGCAAGGCTGACCCCGTTCAGCCGCTATTTTTTTCGCCCAAGCATTAAATAAAAATTTCAAAACAAAATTTGAATTTATCTTTTCAAGTTTGTAGTGTGGCTTTACGTCACAGGTCATTCCGATCTGCCCGGGCGTTTGCCGTACCCTGAATTGAGTAGAGGTATCCCCATGGTTATCTGGTTATTGGCGGGACTCGCAGCAGCGATTGCCCTGGCGTATCGACAAGCCGCTGCCACCCTCTGGCTGGGTGCCGGCCTGGTCTGGCTGGCGGTCGGTTACCTGTTCAACGCAGTCGCCGGTTTCGGCGCCGGCGTGGTGGCGGTGCTGGTGGTGTTGCCCGCGTTGCTGCTGACAATCAAGCCCCTGCGCCGCGCGCTGTTGACCAGCAAGGCCCTGGGCCTTTTTCGCGGCATCATGCCGGCGATGTCCGACACCGAGCGTGCTGCCATCGAGTCCGGCACCGTGTGGTGGGACGCCGAGCTGTTCAGCGGCAAACCCCGCTGGGAACGCCTGCTGCAAGCCGCACCGGCCAGCCTCAGCGCTGAAGAACAGGCCTTCCTCGACAACGAAGTCGAGACCCTGTGCGACATGTCCAACGACTGGGAAACCACCCAGGTCTGGCAAGACATGTCCCCGCAAGGCTGGCAGTACACCAAGGATGCCGGCTTTCTCGGCATGATCATTCCCAAGCAATACGGCGGCAAAGGCTTCTCCCACTATGCGCATTCGCAAGTGGTGATGAAGCTCTCGACCCGCTGCTCGGCGGCGGCGATTTCGGTGATGGTGCCCAACTCCCTGGGCCCGGCCGAACTGCTGCTGCACTACGGCACCGACGCCCAGCGCAACTACTACCTGCCACGCCTGGCCCGTGGCGAAGACATTCCGTGCTTCGCCCTGACCAGCCCGTATGCCGGCTCCGATGCCGGCGCGATTCCAGACCTGGGCATCGTCTGCAAGGGCATGCACGAAGGCGAGGAAGTGCTGGGTTTCCGTGTGACCTGGGACAAGCGCTACATCACCCTCGGCCCAATCGCCACCGTGCTCGGCCTGGCCTTCCGCGCCGAAGACCCGGACGGTCTGCTCGGCCAGCCGGGTTCCCTGGGCATCACCTGCGCGTTGATCCCCACCACCCATCCGGGGGTGAACAGCGGCCGGCGTCACTGGCCACTCAACGCGGTATTCCAGAACGGCCCGACCACCGGCAAGGATGTGTTTATCCCGCTGGAATGGGTGATCGGCGGCCGCGAACAAGTCGGCAACGGCTGGCGCATGTTGATGGAATGCCTGGCCGCCGGGCGGGCGATTTCCCTGCCGTCGGCCAACGTCGGCCTGGGCAAGGTGGCCGTGCGCGGCACCACCGCTTATGCGGCGATGCGCAAGCAATTCGGCCTGCCCATCGGCAAGTTCGAAGGCGTGCAGGCGCCCCTGGCGCGCATGGCCGGGCATCTGTATGCCTGCGACGCGGTGCGCAAGGTCTCGGTGGCGTCACTGGATGCCGGTGAAAAACCCTCGGTGATCTCGGCCATCGCCAAGTATCACGTTACCGAGCGGGCGCGGATCATCGTCAACGACGGCATGGACATCGTGGCCGGCAAGGGCATCTGCATGGGCCCCAACAACTTCCTCGCCCGGGCCTACCAGCAAAGCCCCATCGCCATCACGGTGGAAGGCGCGAATATCATGACGCGCTGCCTGATCATCTACGGCCAGGGCCTGATCCGCTGCCATCCGTATGTGTTCCGCGAGATGGAAGCGGCGCGCAATACGGACCGGCGCAAGGCCCTGGTGGATTTTGACAGCGCAATGTTCGGTCACCTGAGCTTCGTGCTGGCCAATACCGTGCGTGCCGCAGTGTATTCGCTGACGGGCGGACGGCTGATTTCCGTGCCGGGCAAGACCGATCCGGCGCTGGCGTCCTACTACCGCCAGGCCAATCGGCTGTCGGTGGTGTTGGCGTTGATCTCGGACATTTCCATGGGCGTGCTGGGCGGTGCCCTCAAGCGCAAGGAAAGCATCACCGGGCGGCTGGGGGACATTCTGTCCCAGCTGTACATCCTGTCCTGCGTGCTCAAGCGTTTTGAGGATGATGGCCGGCCACAGGCCGATTTGCCGCTGGTGCATTGGGCGGCCCAGGACGCGTTGCTGCGCGCCCATGAGGCCCTGGCCGAAGTGCTCGACAACTACCCGTCGAAAGCCGCGGCGGCGGTGGTGCGTGGCTTGACGTTCCCGTTCGGTATTCCACAGCGCAAACCGTCGGATCGCCTGTTGGCGCAAGTGGCGGAGCTGGTGCAGGTGCCGGGGGAAACCCGCGACCGCTTGCTGGGCAATTCCTACATTCCTCGGCCGGAAATCGACAAGCTGGCTTACGGCGAGCTGGCCTTGCGCCTGTTGCCGCAAGTGGAGCTGATCGAGGCGCGGCTCAAGGGGGCGATCAAGCAAGGCCTGATCGAGCCAATGCCGATTTCCAGTGCGGCGTTTACTCCGTGGCGAGTCAAGGCGCGGGCGCTGGACCTGATCAGCGAGGAAGACGACAGCTTGCTCGCGCGCTATGTGGAATATGGCGATCACGCGATCCAGGTGGACGACTTCCCGCAGGACTTCGGTTTGCTGGAAGCCTTGCAACAGCGCCAGCAGGCGCTGGAACTGGCCGCCAAACCGAGCGCAAGACGCCGCGCCAACCAAGGCGAAAACGCGCCGGTCAACTGACTGGAACTGGAGGAACACGACCCCTGTAGGAGCTGGCTTGCCTGCGATAGCGTTGGTTCAGTGCCAGATGTGTTGGCTGACACACCGCAATCGCAGGCAAGCCAGCTCCTACAAGGATCGGGTTTCCATGGCAACACCGTGTTTGTGAGTGAATTTATCCATGAGTGACAGCTACCTCTCTTTCGTCAATTCCCCCTGGGGAGCCTGGTTGGCCCGCACTGCCGGGCTGCCCCAACCCCTGGCATTGCAACGTCACCGCAGCGGCCAGCAAGGCCTGGCCAACCCGGTAATCGTCGCGGGGGTAGGGCGCCTGGGGGCGCAAATCCAGCGCATCTTCACCGCCACCGATACAGTGACCGCCACCGCTGCGACTCTCAACGCACCCTCCACGGTCAAGGTCCAGGGCGCGGTGTTCGACGCCAGCGACATTGCCGACCTCAAGCAGTTGGACGAGCTCTACGAATTCTTCCACGCCAACGCCAGGCGCCTTGGGCAGCACGCCCGGGTGGTGGTGCTCGGCACCGCGCCGGAGTTGTGCAAGGACCTGCCCCAGGCCATTGCCCAGCGTGCCCTTGAGGGCCTGGTGCGTTCGTTGGCCAAGGAGTTGCGCCGGGCGATCACCGTGCAGTTGATCTACGTCGCACCGGGTGCCGAGGACGGGCTGGAAAGCAGCCTGCGGTTCTTCCTGTCGCGGCGCTCGGCCTATGTCTCGGGGCAGGTGGTGCGCCTCGAAAAAACCGTCGATAGCCCAACCGAAATCAACTGGGACAAACCCCTCGGCGGCCGCCGTGCCCTGGTCACCGGCGCCTCCCGTGGCATCGGCCTGGCAATCGCCCAGGTGCTGGCCCGCGATGGAGCCCATGTGGTCTGCGTGGATGTGCCCCAGGCCCAGGATTCGCTGCAACAGGCGGCCGGCAGTGTCGCAGGCACCGCACTGGCGCTGGACATCACCGCCACCGATGCCGCGCAGCAGTTGCACGCCCATGTCAGCCAACACGGTGCATTCGACGTGGTGGTGCACAACGCCGGGATTACCCGCGACAAGACCATCGCCAAGATGACTGAGACCGCGTGGCGCAGCGTACTGGCGGTCAACCTGGAAGCACCGTTGCACCTGAGCACGGCGCTGCTGGAAAGCCAGGGCCTGAATCCGGGCGGGCGGATCGTGTGTGTCTCATCGATTTCCGGTATCGCCGGCAACCTCGGGCAAAGCAACTACGCCACCTCCAAGGCCGGGGTGATCGGCCTGGTACAAGGCCTGGCCCCGCAGGCGGCGGCGCAGCAAGTGACGGTGAATGCCGTGGCACCGGGCTTTATCGAAACCCAGATGACCGCGAAGATCCCGCTGATGATTCGCGAAGCGGGGCGGCGGATGAACTCGATGTCCCAGGGCGGGCAACCCATCGACGTGGCAGAAACCATCGCCTGGCTGGCGCATCCGGCATCCGGCGGGGTCAATGGCCAGGTGGTGCGGGTCTGCGGCCAAAGCCTGTTGGGAGCCTGAGCATGGACTATGTGACGCAGATTATTGACCCGCCGCCCTCGCGCTCGCGGCTGTTGCTGGACGGGGTATTGGGGCTGCGCAAACCGAAGCTGGAAGGCGAGCCGACGTTGCCGAAAGAACGCCTGGTGCGTTCGGCCGTCGAGCTGTCTGCCCAAGGGATCGCGGCTTACGGTCGGGCCTGTGGTTTCCGCCATGAGCAAGGCGTGCCGCTGTCCTATCCCCATGTGCTGGCGTTCCCCTTGCACCTGATGCTGCTGACCCGCCCGAGTTTCCCGTACCCGGCCAGCGGCATGGTGCATTTGGCCAATCGCATCCGCCAGCATCGACGGCTGGAGGCGGGCCAGGCCTTGCGCCTGGAGGTGTATTGCGAACGCTGGGTCGCCCATCCGAAAGGCCAGGCGCTGAGCATCGCCACCCGTGGCTACAGCGCGGGCGCCCTGATATGGGAGAGCGACAGCCTGTACCTGCGCCGTGACGTAAACGCGCCGGTTGGCGAGCCGTGGGACGACGCGTTGCCCTTGCAGGAAGAAGGTTTGCTGCGCACTCAACGCTGGGTGCTGCCGGCGGATCTGGGGCGGCGTTTCGCCAGGGTCTCGGGGGATTTCAACCCTATTCATACCTCGGTGATCGGCGCCCGATTGTTCGGTTTTCGCCGGGCCATCGCCCACGGCATGTGGACCCTTGGCCGCGCCCTGGCCGCCCAGCAACCCCCCGGCGGACTGGACCAGGCCGAGGCCCATTGCGACTTCAAGCTGCCGATCTTCCTGCCCGGCCAGGTGGCGCTGTGGAACGTTCCGCCAACCGGCCCGCGCCGTGAGTTTGAAGTGCGTAATTTCGCCGGTGACAAACCCCATATGCGTGGGCTGTTTATCTGGAATGAGACCGATCGATGAGTGACTACAGTTTCAACCCGGCCCCGACGCGCCGCGTGGCGATTATCGGCGGCAACCGTATCCCGTTCGCCCGCTCCAACACCGTGTACGCCCATGACAGCAACCAGGATCTGCTGGTCGCCGCCCTGCAAGGCCTAGTGGACCGCTACAACCTTCACGGCCTGCGCCTGGGCGAGTTTGCCGCGGGTGCGGTGATCAAGCATTCCCGGGATTTCAACCTGGCCCGGGAAAGCCTGCTGTCTACCACACTGTCTCCCGAAACCCCGGCCTACGACCTGCAACAAGCCTGCGGCACCGGCCTGGAAGCGGCGTTGCTGGTGGCGAACAAGATCGCCCTTGGGCAGATCGAAGTGGGCGTTGCCGGTGGTTCCGACACCACCTCCGACGCGCCCATCGGCATCAACGAGTCCCTGCGTCGCACCTTGCTTTCAGCCAACCGCGCCAAGGGCACCGGCGCCAGGTTGAAGGCCTTGATGGGTGTGCGCCCGTCGATGTTCTTCAAGCCGCTGCTGCCGCGCAATGGCGAGCCGCGCACCGGCTTGTCCATGGGTGAACACTGCGAGGAAATGGCCAAGCGCTGGCAGATCAAGCGCCTGGCCCAGGACGAGTTGACCCTCACCAGCCACCAGCGGCTGGATGCGGCGTACAAGCAGGGTTTCTTCGATGATTTGATCAGCCCGTATCGCGGCCTGGCCCGGGACAACAACCTGCGGGCCGACGCCAGCCTGGAGAAACTTGCCGGCTTGTCCCCGGCCTACGACCGCCAGAACGGCACGCTCACCGCCGGCAACTCCACGCCCCTGACTGACGGCGCGTCGGTGGTGCTGCTGGCCAGCGAGGAATGGGCCGCCGAGCGCGGCTTGCCCGTATTGGCGTACCTGCGAACCGGTGAAACCGCTGCGGTGAATTTCGTCGACGGCACCGAAGGCCTGCTGATGGCGCCGGCCTACGCCGTGCCACGCATGCTCAAGCGCGAAGGCCTGACGTTCGCCGACTTCGATCTGTTCGAGATTCACGAAGCCTTCGCCGCTCAGGTGCTGTGCACCCTCAAGGCCTGGGAAGACCCGGATTACTGCCGCGACCGCCTGGGCCTCGACGCGCCGCTGGGCAGCATCGACCGCAGCAAGATGAACGTCAACGGCGGCTCCCTCGGCTGCGGCCACCCCTTCGCCGCCACCGGTGGCCGGCAACTCGCGGCACTGGCCAAGGCGATCCACCAGCGTGGCGGCGGCCGCGGCCTGATTTCGATCTGCGCGGCGGGTGGGTTGGGCATTACCGCTATCGTCGAAAAGTAGTTCCCACCATAAAAACAACAAGGAGACTGCCATGAACGCTGTAAGCCTGGAACAGACCGAACGCCTCTGGTTGAACGCTTACCTGCCCGGCGTACCGGCAGACATCGACGCCGGCATCGAGGACTACCCGTCGTTGCGCGAGGTATTCCTGGAGCACCTGCACAAATTCCGCGACCGCGTGGCCTACGTCAGCATCGGCACCGAAATGACCTACGCCGACTGGGAGGTGCAGGGCATCGCCTTTGCTGCGTGGCTGCAAGCCCAGGGTGTGAAGAAGGGCGACCGGGTGGCGTTGATGATGCCCAACTGCTTGCAGTACCCGATCTGCCTGCTGGGCACGATCCTCGCGGGTGCGGTGGTGGTCAACGTCAACCCGCTGTACACCGCCCGGGAGCTGCAGCATTTGCTCAAGGACAGTGGCGCAGAGACCCTGGTGATCTTCGAAAACTTCGCCCACACCCTGGAGAAGGTGGTGGCCGCCAGTACCGTCAAACGTGTGGTGATCGCGGCCATCGGTGACCTGCTCGGCACCTTCAAGGGCGCGGCGATGAACTTTATCCTGCGCAGCGTGCAGAAGCAGGTGCCGCGTTTCAACCTGCCGGGGGCCGTGCGTTTCAACCAGGTGTTGAAACAGGGACGCGGGCAAACCCATCTCGCCGTGCCGATGAACCGCGAAGACCTGGCCTTCCTGCAATACACCGGCGGCACTACCGGCGATGCCAAGGGCGTCATGCTCAGCCACCGCAACATCATCGCCAACCTGTTGCAGGCCAAGGCGTGGGTCGGTGATCAGCTCGATCAGAACCAGCAGGAAACCAACGTCACCCTGCTGCCGCTGTACCACATCTTTTCCCTGACGGTGAACTGCCTGATGTTCATGTGCCTGGGCGGGCGCAACATCCTGATCGCCAACCCACGGGATGTGAAGCGGGTGCAGATGATCCTGCGCAAGGAGCGTTTCAACGGGATTGCCGGGGTGAATACGCTGTTCAACGGCCTGCTGGAAAACAAGGAGTTCTGCGCCCGGGATTTTTCCGATTTGCGCATGGTGATCGCCGGCGGCATGGCCACCCATACCGCTGTGGCCAAGCGCTGGAAGGAAGTCACCGGCTTGCCGATCATCGAAGGCTACGGCCTCACTGAATGTTCGCCGGTGGTGAGCATCAGCCCCATCGACATCTCACGCATGCGCGAGATGGAATTCACCGGCAGTATCGGCGTGCCGTTGCCGTCGACCTGGGTGCGGTTCATTCGTGAGGACGGTGAGTTGGCGGAACTGGGCGAGCAGGGCGAACTGCAAGTACGCGGCCCGCAGGTGATGCAGGGTTACTGGAAACGCCCGGCGGAAACCGCCGAGGTTCTGGATGCCGAAGGGTGGCTGTCTACCGGGGACATCGGGGTGATGAATGAGCAGGGCTTCATCCGCCTGGTGGACCGCAAGAAAGACATGATCCTGGTGTCCGGGTTCAACGTGTACCCCAACGAGATCGAAGACGTGGTGGCGTTGCATCCGGGCGTGGCGGAAGTGGCGGCGATCGGGGTTGAGGATGGGGTGACCGGCGAGCGGGTCAAAATCATCGTGGTGCGCAAGGACCCAAGCTTGACCCAGGAGCAGATTCTGGCGCATTGCCGGGAATATTTGACGGGGTACAAGGTGCCGCGGTTTGTCGAGTTTCGTACTGAAGAGTTGCCCAAGACGACGGTGGGCAAGGTGTTGCGCCGGGCACTGCGCTAAGCCTTACGATCGTTCCCACGCTCTGCGTGGGAACGCCTCTTGTGACGCTCTGCGTCACGCTTTGGACGCGGAGCGTCCGGGGCTGCATTCCCACGCGGAGCGTGGGAACGATCGTCAGTCGTCGAATCCCACCTGCTCATGAATCTCATCGACCTTCAATTCCAGCCGATACGCCACGGCAATAAACAAAGCCTGGCACAGGCACAGCGTCGCACTCAGTGACCTGAACGCAAACGACGAGCCTTCATTCACCAGCAGCACCGTGCTCGCCCGCTTGGCCAGGGGCGACAGGTTGCTGTCGGTAATGATCAGGGTCTTGGCCTGATGGTGCTGGGCAATCCGCAGGCAGTGCTGGGTTTCCTTGCCGTAGGGCGTAAAGCTGATGGCAATCACCAGGTCGTTGGCCCGCACACTGCGCATCTGCTCGCGATAGCTGCCGCCCAATCCCGAGACCAGATGGATGCGCTTGTTGGTGTGCTGCAGGTTGTACACCAGGTAGTCCGCCACGGCGAACGAGCGGCGCACGCCCACCACGTAGATATTGTCGGCATTCACCACCAGGTCCACGGCCTTGTCGAAGGCTGCGTCATCCAGTTCCAGCCCCAGGCGCTCGATCCCGGAGAGGGTGGCATTCACGCACTCACGCGCCAGGTCGCCGCCGCTGGCTTTCTGCGACTTGTTGGCGATCATGCTGCGGATGCGTTGCTGGTAGTTCTGCACCGGCGTGGTCTTGTGGGTGTAGGCCTCGCGGAACAGCGCCTGCATTTCACTGAAACCACTGAACCCGAAACGCTGGGAAAACCGCACGATGGCCGACGGGTGCACTTCGCATTCACGGGCGATGTCGCTGATGCGGTCGACCATGATCCGGTCGCTCTGCTGGCTCATGTAGCTGGCGATGCGCTTGAGCTGGCGCGGCAGGCTCTCGTATTCATCGGTGATCAGCTGCAACAACCGCTCGGCGTTCAGCGGCGGGCTGGCGAGTGCGTCTTCCGGGGCGCTCTGGGACATAGGGAATCCTTCTGGCTTGTTCTTATAGGGCGCGTCGAGGCGCCCCTGACAATAAGTCGATGTGCGCAAGTCTACAGCGTAGGCGCAAAAAAATACCTCGGCATCCCGCCCCACGGTGCAGCTGAAACGATGCACTGCGGCTGGAACATACCGATGATGGCGTATTGGAAAATATATTCCACAAAAAATATTTATAGAATAAATATTGATTGGCGTCGCCAGACGTTCTAGTCTGCTTGCACCAAGAGCGTATGCCGCCACCGCGACGGCACACGCAGGCTGATAAAAATAACAGGAGCCAGCATGGGCCAGACTCGTTTTGCCAGTGGGCGTCAATTGGATCTGATTTGCCTGGGACGCCTGGGCGTCGACCTTTACGCACAACAAGTGGGTGCACGGCTGGAGGATGTCTCGAGCTTCGCCAAGTACCTCGGCGGTTCCTCCGCCAACATCGCGTTCGGCACTGCGCGGCTGGGGCTCAAGTCGGCGATGTTGAGCCGGGTAGGGGACGACCACATGGGGCGTTTCCTGCTGGAGTCCCTGGCCCGCGAAGGCTGTGACGTCAGCGGCATCAAGGTCGACCCGGAACGCCTCACCGCCCTGGTGCTGCTGGGCCTCAAGGACCGCGAAACCTTCCCGCTGGTGTTCTACCGCGAGAACTGCGCCGACATGGCCCTGCGCGCCGAAGACATCAGTGAAGCGTTCATTGCTTCCAGCAAGGCGTTGCTGATCACCGGTACCCACTTCTCCACCGACGGCGTGTACAAGGCCAGCATCCAGGCCCTGGACTACGCCGAGAAGCACAACGTCAAACGCGTGCTCGACATCGACTACCGCCCGGTGCTCTGGGGCCTGGCCGGCAAGGCCGATGGCGAAACCCGGTTTGTGGCCGACCAGAATGTCAGCCAGCACGTGCAGAAAATCCTCCCGCGTTTTGACCTGATCGTCGGCACCGAAGAAGAATTCCTGATTGCCGGTGGCAGTGAAGATTTGCTCACGGCATTGCGCACGGTGCGTGGCCTGACCTCGGCCACCCTGGTGGTCAAGCTTGGCCCCCAGGGCTGCACGGTGATCCACGGCGACATCCCGGCCCGCCTTGAAGACGGCGCGATCTACCCCGGGGTACGGGTGGAAGTACTCAACGTGCTGGGCGCCGGCGATGCCTTCATGTCCGGCTTCCTCAGCGGCTGGCTTGAAGACGCCAGCGACGAGCGCTGCAGCCAGTTGGCGAATGCCTGCGGCGGCCTGGTGGTGTCGCGCCATGCCTGCGCGCCGGCCATGCCGACCCGCGCCGAACTTGATTACCTGTTCAACAGCCCGGTGCCGATTACCCGCCCGGACCAGGACGCGGTGCTGCAACGCCTGCACCAGGTCAGCGTGCCGCGCAAGGTCTGGAAGCAGCTGTTTGTATTTGCCTTCGACCACCGCTGGCAGTTGGTGGAACTGGCACAAAAGGGCGGCCAGGACCCGGCGCGCATCAGCGCCCTGAAGCAACTGTTCATCCAGGCCGTGGAACGGGTTGAAAGCAAACTGGCGGAGCAGGGCGTCGAGGCTGACGTCGGGATTCTGGCCGACCAACGCTTCGGCCAGGACGCGCTGAACGCCGCCAGCGGTCGCGGCTGGTGGATCGCCCGCCCGGTGGAAGTCCAGAACTCACGGCCGCTGGCCTTTGAACACGGGCGCTCGGTGGGCAGCAACCTGATTGCCTGGCCCCGGGAGCAGATCATCAAGTGCCTGGTGCAATTTCACCCCGATGACGAGCCATTGCTGCGCCTGGAACAGGAAGCGCAACTCAAGGCCCTGTATCAGGCGTCCCTGGTCAGCGGCCATGAGCTGCTGCTGGAAGTCGTGCCCCCCAAGGATCACCCGTCCACCTATCCCGACGTGCTCTATCGCAGCCTCAAGCGCCTGTACAACCTGGGCATCTACCCGGCGTGGTGGAAGATCGAGGCGCAGTCGGCCGCAGACTGGAAAAAGCTCGACGAGCTTATCCAGGAGCGCGATCCCTACTGCCGGGGCGTGGTGCTGCTGGGCCTGAACGCTTCCGCCGAATGCCTGGCCGATGGCTTCCAGCAAGCCAGCCAAAGCCAGACCTGCCGCGGGTTCGCCGTGGGTCGCACGATCTTCCAGGAACCGAGCAGAGCCTGGCTGGCGGGGGAGATTGACGATCAAGCCTTGATTGAGCAGGTGCAGTGCATCTTTGAGCAATTGATTAAGGCTTGGCGCAGTTCTCGAAGTTAATCACGGTCAAATGTGGGAGCGGGCTTGCTCGCGAAAGCGGAGTGTCAGTCGACTGATACACCAACTGAACCACCGCCTTCGCGAGCAAGCCCGCTCCCACATAAAGCAGATCTCAGGCAACTCTGAAAAAACAATAATAGGTGCAGCCATGCCCGCTATCCGAATTGGCATCAACCCGATCTCCTGGAGCAACGACGACCTGCCGGCCCTGGGCGGTGAAACGCCGTTGAGCACGGCCCTCAGCGAAGGCAAGGACATCGGCTACGAAGGCTTTGAACTCAACGGCAAATTCCCCAAGGACGCCAAAGGTGTCGGCGATGTATTGCGCCCTTACGACCTGGCACTGGTCTCCGGCTGGTACTCCAGTCGCCTGGCCCGGCGCTCGGTGGCGGAAGAAATCGAAGCCATCGCCAGCCATGTCGAACTGCTGCGCGAAAACGGCGCCAGCGTGTTGGTGTACGGCGAAGTCGCCGACTCGATCCAGGGTTCGCCGGTGCGCCTGATCGAACGCCCGCGTTTTCACAGCGAACAGGCCTGGCAGGAATACGCCGACAAACTCACCGAACTGGCGCGTTTCACCCTGTCCCAGGGCGTGCGCCTGGCGTACCACCACCATATGGGCGCCTACGTCGAATCCCCGGAAGACATTGACCAACTGATGCGCCGCACCGGCCCGGAAGTCGGCCTGCTGTTTGATTCGGGCCACTGCTACATGGGTGGCGGCGAGCCTATCGAGGTGCTGCGCAAACACATCGCCCGCATCTGCCACGTGCACTTCAAGGATGTGCGCAAGCCGGTGGTGCAACTGGCGCGCAACCAGATGTGGAGCTTCCCGGACTGCATCGTCAACGGCACCTTCACCGTGCCCGGCGACGGCGATATCGACTTCGCCGCGCTGCTGGACGTGCTGCTGGCTGCCAATTACCAGGGTTGGCTGGTAGTGGAGGCCGAGCAGGATCCTGCCGTGGCGCCGAGCTACATCTATGCGAAGAAGGGTTACGACACCCTGCGCGCACTGTTGAGCGAGAGGACTGGACAATGAGCCTGTTGGTCAAAAGCAGCAAGCGCGGGCAAACCATGGTGGCGCTGGAAGAAGGGCGCCTGGAATACGTGGGCTTCGCCGCCTACCGCCTGAGCCTGGGTGAAACCTTGCCAGTCACCGCCGGCGACAAGGAACTGTGCCTGGTGCTGCTCAGCGGCCGGGTGACGATTCAGGGCGAAGGCTTCAACTGGGAAAACCTCGGTGATCGCCACTCGGTGTTCGAAGACAAGTCGCCCTTTGCCGCTTATTTGCCGCCAGGCACCGACGCTCAGGTCACTGCGCTGAGCGACGTGCAAATTGCCGTCTGCGCCGCTCCCGGCTCGACTGACGCAGGTCTGGCACCCCGTCTGATTCGCCCCGAGCAATGCAAGCGCAGCGTACGCGGCAAGGGCGCCAATACCCGCTATGTGTGCGACATCCTGCCCGACAGCGAGCCTGCCCATTCGCTGCTGGTGGTGGAAGTGCGCACGCCGTCCGGTCACTCGTCGAGCTACCCGCCCCACAAGCACGACACCGACGATCTGCCGCACCAGAGCTTTCTCGAAGAAACCTACTACCACCAGATCAACCCGCCCCAGGGCTTTGTGTTCCAGCGGGTCTACACCGACGACCGCAGCATCGACCAGGCCATGGCCGTGGAAAACAGCGACCTGGTGGTGGTGCCCAAGGGGTATCACCCGGTCAGCGTGCCGTATGGCTACGAGTCCTACTACCTGAACGTGATGGCCGGCCCCAAGCGCGCCTGGCATTTCCATAACGACCCGCAGCACAGCTGGCTGCTGGATCTTTAAGCACTTTCGACGGAGAACAATAATGAGCAACGCCCCGGTAATCGGCCATTACATCAACGGCCAGGTGCACGACAGCGCCAGTGAGCGTTTCAGCAATGTGTTCAACCCGGCCACCGGCGAAGTCCAGGCCCGCGTCGGGCTGGCCAGCCAGAAGACCGTCGATGAGGCCGTGGCGTCGGCGCTGAAAGCCTTCCCGGCGTGGTCCGAGCAATCATCCCTGCGCCGTTCGCGGGTGCTGTTCAAATTCAAGGAATTGCTCGACCGGCACCACGATGAGCTGGCTGAAATCATCAGCCGCGAACACGGCAAAGTGTTCTCCGACGCCAAGGGCGAAGTCACCCGTGGTATCGAGATCGTCGAGTTCGCCTGCGGCGCGCCAAACCTGTTGAAAACCGATTTCAGCGACAACATCGGCGGCGGCATCGACAACTGGAACCTGCGTCAGCCACTGGGCGTGTGCGCCGGCATCACCCCGTTCAACTTCCCGGTGATGGTGCCGCTGTGGATGATCCCGCTGGCGCTGGCCACCGGTAACTGCTTCATCCTCAAGCCGTCGGAGCGCGACCCGTCCGCCAGTTTGCTGATGGCCCGCCTGCTGACCGAAGCCGGGCTGCCCGACGGTGTGTTCAACGTGGTGCAGGGTGACAAGAGCGCGGTAGATGGCCTGTTGCAGCACCCGGATATCGAGGCGATTTCGTTCGTCGGTTCCACCCCGATTGCCGAGTACATCCACCAGCAGGCCACCCAGCGCGGCAAGCGTGTGCAGGCATTGGGCGGGGCGAAGAACCATATGATCGTGATGCCCGACGCCGACCTGGATCAGGCGGCTGACGCCTTGATCGGCGCGGCTTACGGCTCGGCCGGCGAGCGCTGCATGGCGATCTCGATTGCGGTGGTGGTGGGCGATGTCGGCGACAGGCTGATCGAAAAACTGCTGCCGCGTATCGACCAGTTGAAGGTCGGCAACGGTATGCAAAAAGACAGCGAGATGGGCCCGCTGGTTACCGCCGAACACAAGGCCAAGGTCGAAGGGTTTATCGACCAGGGCGTGGCCCAGGGCGCGAAGCTGATCGTCGACGGTCGTGGCTTCAAGGTGCCGGGCGCGGAGGGTGGTTTCTTCGTCGGTGCGACCTTGTTCGATAACGTCACCACCGAAATGAGCATCTACCAGCAAGAGATTTTCGGGCCGGTGCTGGGCATCGTGCGGGTGGCGGATTTTGCCAGTGCCGTGGCCTTGATCAACGCCCATGAGTTCGGCAACGGCGTGTCGTGCTTTACCAGCGACGGCGGCATTGCCCGTGCCTTTGCCCGCACCATCAAGGTCGGGATGGTCGGCATCAACGTGCCGATTCCGGTGCCGATGGCCTGGCATTCGTTCGGTGGCTGGAAGCGCTCGCTGTTCGGCGACCACCACGCCTATGGCGAAGAAGGCATTCGTTTCTACAGCCGCTACAAGAGCGTCATGCAACGCTGGCCCGACAGCATCGCCAAGGGCCCTGAATTCAGCATGCCAACCGCCAAGTAACGTTTTCGAGTGTGGAGCACAACAATAATGAAGTCGCCTCTACGTTTTGCCCTGAACCGCATGGTCGCCCCCAGCCTTTCCCTGCCGGACTTTATCCAGCTGGCGGTGACCCTGAAATGCGACGCCATCGAGATCCGTAACGACCTCAAGGGCATCGAGATTGAAGACGGCACTCCCGCCAGCCGCGTGCGCGAACTGTGCGCGGTGCACGGCATCACGGTGCTGTCGATCAACGCGCTGTACCCCTTCGATGTGTGGAATGACGAACGCCGCGCCCAGGCCATCAAGCTGGCGGCCTATGCCCGCGAATGCGGCGCGCAGGCGTTGGTGATGTGCCCGTTGAACGACCGCGCCGACTCGCGCAACGAAGCCCATCGCTCGGCCGGTTTGCGCACCGCCTTGAGTGAACTGGCGCCGATCCTGCGGGAATACGGGATTCTCGGTTTTGTCGAACCCCTGGGGTTTGAAGAATGCTCGCTGCGCCGCAAACGCGTGGCCGTGGATGCGATCAAGTCTGTCGGCGGCCTGGATGTGTTCCGCGTGGTGCATGACACCTTCCACCACCATTTGGCCAGTGAACATGAGTTCTTCCCCGAGCTGACCGGGCTGGTGCATATCTCCGGCGTGGAAGATGCCGACGCACCGCTGAGCTCGATCCGCGACGGCCACCGCGTGCTGGTGGGCGAGGCTGACATCCTCGGCAATGCCGCGCAGATCGACACGCTGCTCAGCACCGGCTACAGCGGCCACCTGTCATTCGAACCGTTCGCCGAAAGCGTGCACGGCCTGGCAGATATCAAGCAGGCGTTGGGGGCGAGTATCGCCCACCTGCAGAAACGATAAGGGGCACCTCATGACCACAACCCGATTGACCATGGCCCAGGCCCTGGTGAAGTTTCTGGATAACCAGTACATCGAAGTCGACGGTGTGCAGAGCAAGTTTGTCGCCGGCATCTTCACGATTTTCGGCCACGGCAATGTGCTGGGCCTGGGCCAGGCCCTGGAGCAGGACAGCGGCGACCTGGTGGTGCATCAGGGCCGCAACGAACAGGGCATGGCCCACGCGGCGATTGGTTTTGCCAAGCAGCATTTGCGCCGCAAGATCTACGCGTGCTCCTCCTCGGTGGGGCCGGGTGCGGCGAATATGTTGACCGCCGCGGCGACCGCGACCGCCAACCGGATTCCGTTGCTGCTGTTGCCCGGTGATGTCTACGCCAGTCGCCAGCCCGATCCGGTACTGCAACAAATCGAACAGTTCCACGACTTGAGCATCAGCACCAACGACGCGTTTCGTGCGGTCAGTAAATACTGGGACCGCATCAACCGCCCGGAACAGCTGATGACGGCGGCGATTCACGCTATGCGCGTGCTCACCGACCCGGCGGAAACCGGCGCCGTGACCCTGGCCCTGCCGCAGGATGTACAGGGCGAAGCCTGGGATTACCCGGATTACTTCCTGCAAAAACGCGTGCACCGTATCGACCGTCGCCCGGCGACCGAAGCGATGCTGGGGGATGCCGTGGCGGCGTTCAAGGGCAAGCGCAAACCGCTGATCGTGTGTGGCGGCGGGGTCAAATACTCCGGGGCGAATGCCGCGCTGCAAGCCTTTGCCGAACGCTTCGACATTCCTTTCGCGGAAACCCAGGCGGGCAAAAGTGCGGTGGTTTCAAGCCATCCACTGAACCTCGGCGGTCTTGGTGAAACCGGCTGCCTGGCGGCGAACCTGCTGGCACCCGAGGCAGATCTGATCATTGGCATCGGCACGCGCTATACCGATTTCACCACGTCGTCGAAGTCACTGTTCAAGCATCCTGAGGTGCAGTTTCTCAACCTGAATATCAGCCCGTGCGACGCACTGAAACTCGATGGCGTGCAGTTGCTGGCGGATGCCAAGGTTGGCCTGGAAGCACTGGCTGAAGCCTTGGGCGACTACCGTTCCAGCTGGGGGGATCAGCCACGGGATGCCAAGGCGCAATTGGACGTCGAAGTCGACCGCATCTACCAGGCGGAATACCAGACTGAAAACTTCGTCCCTGAAATCAACGACCACATGGACCCGGCGGTGCTGCGTGAGTTTATCGAGCTGACCGGTTCCTGCCTGACCCAAAGCCGCGTACTCGGTGTGCTCAACGAAGCCCTGGCCGACGACGCAATCATCGTCGCCGCTGCCGGCAGCCTGCCGGGTGACTTGCAGCGCAGCTGGCGCAGCAAGGGCGTCAACACCTACCACGTCGAATACGGTTATTCGTGCATGGGCTACGAGGTCAACGCCGCATTGGGCGTGAAGCTGGCCGAGCCCGAGCGCGAGGTGTACGCACTGGTGGGCGACGGCTCGTACATGATGCTGCACTCGGAGCTGGCCACCTCGATCCAGGAGCGGCGCAAGATCAACGTGGTGCTGCTGGACAACATGACCTTCGGCTGCATCAACAATTTGCAGATGGAACACGGCATGGACAGCTTCGGCACCGAGTTCCGCTTCCGCAACCCCGAGACCGGCAAGCTCGACGGCGGTTTTGTGCCGGTGGACTTCGCCATGAGTGCGGCGGCCTATGGTTGCAAGACCTACAAGGTCAACACCGTGGAGCAGTTGCAGGCGGCGCTGGCCGATGCGCGCACGCAAACCGTGTCGACGCTGATTGATATCAAGGTCCTGCCGAAAACCATGATCCACAAATACCTGTCGTGGTGGCGCGTCGGTGTGGCGCAGGTGTCCACCAGCGCGCGCACCGATGCGGTGGCCAAACAACTCAATGAACGCCTGGCCAAGGCCCGGCAGTACTAATAACAAGAGGAGTGTTTTCATGTCTTTGAAGTTGGGTGTTATCGGTACTGGCGCCATCGGCCAGGATCACATTCGTCGCTGCAGCCAGACCTTGCTCAACAGCCAGGTGGTGGCCGTGACCGACATCAACCTTGAGCAGGCGGCCAAGGTCGTCGCTGACCTGAAACTCACCGCCGAGGTGTACCCGGACGGCCACGCGCTGATCAATTCGCCGCAGGTCGAGGCGATCCTGGTGACCTCATGGGGCCCGAGCCACGAAGAATTTGTGTTGGCGGCGATTGCGGCCGGCAAACCCGTGTTCTGCGAGAAGCCGCTGGCGGTGACTGCCGAAGGCTGCCGCAAGATCGTCGAGGCCGAAGTGGCCCACGGCAAGCGCCTGGTGCAGGTGGGTTTCATGCGTCCGTATGACCAAGGCTATCGCGCCTTGAAAGCCGTGATCGACAGCGGCCAGATCGGCGAGCCGCTGATGCTGCACTGTGCCCACCGCAACCCGAGGGTGGGTGAGAACTACAAGACCGACATGGCGATCACCGACACCCTGATCCACGAGCTGGATGTGTTGCGCTGGTTGCTGGCCGATGACTACGTGTCGGTGCAGGTGGTGTTCCCGCGTAAATCGAGCAAGGCGCTGGCCCATCTGCGTGACCCGCAGATCGTGCTGCTGGAAACCGCCAAGGGCACGCGCATCGATGTGGAAGTGTTTGTGAACTGCCAGTACGGCTACGACATCCAGTGCGAAGTGGTGGGGGAGACCGGTATTGCGAAATTGCCGGAGCCGTCCCAGGTGCAGATGCGCAGCGGGGCCAAGTTGTCGAATGCGATCCTGATGGATTGGAAAGACCGGTTCATCGCGGCGTATGACGTTGAGCTGCAGGCGTTTATCGACGGTGTAAGGGCAGGGCAAGTGGGGGGGCCGTCGGCGTGGGATGGTTTTGCAGCGGCGGTGGCGGCGGATGCGTGTATTGAGGCGCAGAACAGTGGGCAGATTGTGAAAGTGGGCCTGCCACCGCGTCCGCATTTCTACGGCTAACCACAATCCTCACTGATGTAACGCAGTCAGTGTGGGAGCGGGCTTGCTCGCGAATGCGGCCTTTCAGTCAACATTTGCATCGACTGACCCACCGCATTCGCGAGCAAGCCCGCTCCCACATTTGACCGAGTTCCTACCTCAGATTCGGGAGATCTCAAGCATGCGCATCGCATTAGACCCCTACATGTACCGCCACCTGCCCCTCGGCCAAATGGTCGACAAGGCCGCCGAGCTCGGCTACCAGCACATCGAACTCTCGCCCCGGGAAGACTTCCTGCCGTTCTACAAGGCCCCCCGGGTCGACCGCGCGCGCATCAAGGAATTTCGCAAGGCCCTGAGCGACGCCGGCGTGCAACTCTCATCCCTGCTGCCCATGTACCACTGGGCCGCCGCCGACGAAGGCCTGCGGGTTGCCGCCGTGCGCAACTGGAAGCGCGCGATCCAGATCGCCGTGGAAATGGACTGCGAGCTGGTCAACACCGAATTCACCGGCCAGTCCGACAATCCGTTGGTGTGCGAAAACCAGTTCATGCGCTCCATGGACGAGCTGATGCCGGAGTTCGAGCGCGAAGGCATCAAGCTGGATATCCAGGCGCATCCGTACGACTTCTGCGAGCGCAACAACGAGTCGGTGGACATCATTCGCGGCCTCGACCGCGACTGGATCAACTACCTCTACGCCGCGCCGCACACCTTCTTCTATGACGACGGCAAGGGCGATATCGCCTCGATGCTCAAGTACGCAGGCTCCAAGCTCAGCCACTTGATCATTGCCGACACTTACAACCACCGGGCGTCGTCCAACCTGCGCTACATCGTCAACCCGCCGGGCGTCACCGCCACCGTGCACCAGCACCTGGACATCGGCCAGGGCGAGGTGAACTGGGAGGCGTTTTTCGGCACTCTGCGGGAAATCAAGTTCGACGGCATTGCCACGGTGTCGGTGTTTGCCTGGGAAGACCGGCCGGATGAGTCCAACCGGATGATGCTGGAGCGGGTGACCCGCGAGTTGTGCTGTTAGACCGTTGTGGCTTGCCCTGTGGCGAGGGAGCTTGCTCCCGCTGGGGTGCGAAGCGCCCCCAAAAGCTTGCGACTGCTACGCAGTCGAGCGGGAGCAAGCTCCCTCGCCACAATTAACCAAGGAGTATTTGTATGCGAATCGGACTGGTTGGATACGGCAAAGGCGGCCGTGTATTTCATGCACCCCTGATAGCCAGCCTGCCGGGGGCGACCTTTGTCGGCGTGGTGACACGGTCACCCGAACGTCGCCAGCAACTGGCGACGGATCACCCCGGTGTGAAGGCCTTCGACAGTATCGGGCAGATCACCGAGGCCGGTGTCGACGTGCTGGTGATCTCCACCACCCTCAAGGGCCGTCCGGCCCTGGTGCTGGAGGCCATCGAACACGGTGTGGCGGTGGTCAGCGACAAACCCTTTGCCAGCAATGCCGAACAGGCCCAGGCCTTGATCACCGCCGCCGAGCGCCAGGGCGTGCTGCTCAGCGTCTACCAGAACCGGCGCTGGGATTCGGACTTCCTCACCGTGCGCAAGCTGATCGACGCCGGAGCCCTGGGCACCGTCACCCGCTTTGAATCCCGGGTGGAGCGCTACAACCCGGGCTCGGTGGGCAATGCCAGCGGCGGCGGCTTCCTGCGGGACCTGGGCAGCCATCTGGTGGACCAGGCCATGCAACTGTTCGGCCCGGTGGACCGGGTGTTCGCGCAGTTGCACTACACCGCCGATGAGCGGAGCGTGGACCACGGCTTCTTTGTATCGCTGACCCACGCCAACGGGGTGATTTCACACCTGTGGGGCAGCGCCCTGCAAAACAGCCAGGCCCCGCGGTTTCGGGTGAATGGTACGGCCGGTTGCTACACCATCGAAGGGCTGGATGGCCAGGAAGAGGCGCTGCTGGCCGGCAAGACCCCGAAAACCGAAGGCGAGCACTGGGGCGCTGAAGAACATCGACGCTGGGGCTGGTTCGAGCAGGGGCCGGATCGTGAGCGGGTGCCGTCGGAAAAGGGCCGTTGGAATCAGTTCTACAGTCAGCTGCAAAGCGCGGTGGAAGGCCACGGCGAGTTGCCGGTGAACGTCCTGGATGCGCTGGCAACCACCCGCGTACTGGACGCCGCGCGCCTGAGTTCAGAGCGCCAGCAGGTAGTGGAAATGGCGGCTATGGAGCCTCATGGATGAAAAATAGAATAAAATTCTAAAACAGGTTGATATGGAAATTATTTTCCAATAAAGTCATTCCAGGTTGCATAAAGTACGTTCGGACTCGATTCGGGCGACTCGACAAAAACAAGATCAAAACAACCAGGTACCGTCAGATGAAAATCTTCAACGCTGTACTGCGAGTTTTACGTCCTGCCCTCCAGCCACGCGGTCTGCCCCGCGCCCGGCCGTTTTACTTTTCCCTCCTGAATGTCCTGTGCGTCGAAAGCAAGGGTTCCCTGGTGTGCTGCATTCCGGGGGCGCCGATCGTTCGACTGCCGACCGCTTCGCTCTGAAAAACGCAACGTCCACAAAACCAACAAGAAATTGGAGACAGACCGTTCATGAAGACCCCGATCCGTTTTACCGCGCTGGCCCTGTCCATGATGCTCGCCAGTGGTTTCGCCACGGCGGCCGATATCAAGGTGGGCGTGAGCATGTCGGCGTTCGATGACACCTTCCTGACTTACCTGCGCGAGGACATGGACAAGCAAGCCAAGTCCTACCCCAAGGGTGACGGCGTGCAGCTGCAGTTCGAAGACGCCCGCGCCGATGTGGTCAAGCAACTGAGCCAGGTCGAGAACTTTATCAGCCAGAAAGTCGACGCCATCATCGTCAACCCGGTCGACACGGCGTCTACCGCCAATATCAGTAAAGCGGCCCTCGCAGCGGGCATTCCGCTGGTGTACGTCAACCGTCGTCCCGACCAGACGGATCTGCCCAAAGGCATCGTGGCCGTGACCTCCAATGATGTCGAGGCGGGCCGCCTGCAAATGCAGTACATCGCCGAAAAGCTCGGCGGCAAGGGCAAGATCGTGATCCTGCTGGGTGACCTGGCGAACAACTCCACCACCAACCGCACCAAGGGGGTGAAGGAAGTCCTGGCCAAATACCCAGGCATCACCATCGAGCAGGAACAGACCGGCATCTGGCTGCGTGACAAGGGCATGACCCTGGTCAACGACTGGCTGACCCAAGGCCGTGAATTCAACGCGGTGCTGGCCAACAACGACGAGATGGCCATTGGTGCGTCCATGGCGTTGAAGTCGGCGGGCACCAAGCCGGGCACCGTGTTGATCGCCGGGGTGGATGGCACACCGGACGGTTTGAACGCGATTACCAAGGGCGACATGGCCGCGTCGGCGTTCCAGGACGCCAATGGCCAGGCCGTGGGTTCGGTGGAAGCGGCGCGCAAGATGGCCAGGCACGAGCCGGTCGAGCAGAACGTGGTGATCCCGTTCAAGCTCATCACCCCGGACAACGTCAAAGACTTCAAGTAGCCCTTAATAACAACAATAAACCGGCAGGGCAGCCACGGCGGCCCTGCTGACGGAGTACCCGATATGTTTGCTCAAGCGACTGCTTCCCAGCCTCCCGGTATCCAGCCCTTGGTACTGGAAGAACCCTATCTGCTGGAGATCTCCAACATCAGCAAAGGCTTTCCCGGCGTCGTGGCCCTGGCCGATGTGCAGCTGCGGGTGCGCCCCGGCTCGGTGCTGGCGCTGATGGGCGAGAACGGCGCGGGCAAGTCGACACTGATGAAGATCATCGCCGGCATCTATCAGCCCGACGCCGGTGAAATCCGCTTGCGTGGCAAGCCGATCAAATTCGAAACACCGCTGGCAGCGCAGAAGGCCGGGATCGCGATGATCCACCAGGAACTCAACCTGATGCCGCACATGAGCATCGCCGAGAACATCTGGATCGGTCGCGAACAGCTCAACGGCCTGCACATGGTCAACCATCGGGAAATGCACCGCTGCACCGCCGAACTGCTGGCGCGGCTGCGGATCAACCTCGACCCGGAGGAACACGTCGGCAACCTGAGCATTGCCGAGCGGCAGATGGTCGAGATTGCCAAGGCGGTGTCCTATGACTCCGACATCCTGATCATGGATGAACCGACCTCCGCCATTACCGACAAGGAAGTGGCCCACCTGTTCTCGATCATTGCCGACCTCAAGTCCCAGGGCAAAGGCATCATCTACATCACCCATAAAATGAACGAAGTATTCGCCATCGCCGATGAAGTGGCGGTGTTCCGCGATGGCGCCTATATCGGCCTGCAACGGGCCGACAGCATGGACAGCGACAGCCTGATCTCGATGATGGTGGGGCGTGAGCTGAGCCAGCTGTTCCCGGTGCGTGACAAGCCCATCGGCAATCTGCTGCTGTCGGTGCGCGACCTGCGCCTGGATGGGGTATTCCAGGGCGTGTCGTTCGACCTGCATGCCGGGGAAATTCTCGGTATCGCCGGGCTGATGGGCTCCGGGCGGACCAATGTGGCCGAAACCATTTTCGGCATCACCCCAAGCTCCGGCGGCGAGATCCAGTTGGACGGCAAGACCGTGCGCATCACCGACCCGCACATGGCCATCGAGAAGGGCTTCGCGCTGCTGACCGAAGACCGCAAGCTCAGCGGCCTGTTCCCCTGCCTGTCGGTACTGGAAAACATGGAGATGGCTGTGCTGCCGCATTACTCCGGCAATGGCTTTATCCAGCAAAAAGCCCTGCGTGCCCTGTGCGAAGACATGTGCACCAAGCTGCGGGTGAAAACCCCGTCGCTGGAGCAATGCATCGACACCTTGTCCGGTGGCAACCAGCAAAAAGCCCTGTTGGCCCGCTGGCTGATGACCAACCCACGGCTGCTGATCCTCGACGAACCCACTCGCGGTATCGACGTGGGCGCCAAGGCCGAGATCTACCGGCTGATTTCCTACCTGGCCAGCGAAGGCATGGCGGTGATCATGATTTCCTCGGAGCTGCCCGAGGTGCTGGGCATGAGCGACCGGGTGATGGTGATGCACGAAGGCGACCTGATGGGCACCCTGGACCGCGCGGATGCGACCCAGGAAAAAGTCATGCAACTGGCTTCCGGTATGACGGCGGTCCACTAACGAACAGACGGCGCCGGCCCGTTGTGGCCGGCGCAACGCGATAAAAAAGGTGAGTGGTTATGAACGCGATACTGGAAAGCAAACCCGAGGAAAAGAAGCCCGCTGCGGCGCCGGTCAAGCACCGTCGACGCATGCCCACCGAGCTGAGCATCCTGCTGGTGCTGATTGGCATCGGCCTGGTGTTTGAGTTGTTCGGCTGGATCGTGCGCGACCAGAGCTTCCTGATGAACTCCCAGCGCCTTGTATTGATGATCCTGCAAGTGTCGATCATCGGCCTGCTGGCGATTGGCGTGACCCAGGTGATCATCACCACCGGTATCGATTTGTCCTCGGGCTCGGTGCTGGCGTTGTCGGCGATGATCGCCGCCAGCCTGGCGCAGACTTCCGACTTTTCCCGTGCGGTGTTTCCGTCATTGACTGACCTGCCGGTGTGGATACCGGTGGCGATGGGCCTGGGCGTGGGGCTGCTGGCGGGGGCGATCAACGGCAGTATCATTGCGGTCACCGGGATTCCACCGTTTATTGCGACCCTCGGCATGATGGTCTCGGCCCGTGGCCTGGCGCGTTACTACACCGAAGGCCAGCCGGTGAGCATGCTCTCGGACTCCTACACGGCCATCGGCCACGGCGCGATGCCGGTGGTGATCTTCCTGGTGGTGGCGGTGATCTTCCATATCGCCCTGCGCTACACCAAGTACGGCAAGTACACCTACGCCATCGGCGGCAACATGCAGGCGGCGCGCACCTCGGGCATCAACGTCAAGCGCCACCTGATCATCGTCTACAGCATCGCCGGCCTGCTGGCAGGCCTGGCCGGTGTAGTGGCGTCGGCACGGGCAGCCACCGGGCAGGCGGGCATGGGCATGTCCTATGAGCTGGACGCGATTGCCGCCGCGGTGATCGGCGGCACCAGCCTGGCGGGCGGGGTAGGGCGCATCACCGGCACCGTGATCGGCGCGCTGATCCTCGGCGTGATGGCCAGCGGGTTTACCTTCGTCGGCGTGGATGCCTACATCCAGGACATCATCAAGGGCCTGATCATCGTGGTGGCGGTGGTGATCGACCAGTATCGCAACAAGCGCAAACTCAAGCGCTGACACGGTCCTCAAG
>NZ_JACAOX010000014.1:0-11791 GCF_013386015.1 Pseudomonas sp. B6001 | reverse complement strand
CAAGCCCGCTCCCACATTTAACCGTTTGTCTTCTATATAGCTCCACAACACTGAATTTCTTGCTATAAACGCACTCCGATGACCATTCGCCGAGCCCGTCCTGGTGCCTTTGCGGGTTATCTTGGAAAAAATGCCTGTCATTTCAGTTGCTGAGCCCTCAAGTCGGCCTTAGACTGCCGCCCCTCGTAAATTGAGTGCCGGGTGGCGCTTGAAATGGACGGCGCCTTTCCGAGACCTGCAGAGGTCGGCCGGAACGCTCCCTTATTCGCCTTAATGCACGTATTTTTTATAGAGAAATCAATGACAAAGGAAAAGTTGCTGGCCATGCCGGCGGATGACTACATGAATGCCGAGCAGCACGCTTTTTTCGAGAAGTTGTTGCAGGACATGAAAGTGGAACACCACGAGCGCATCGAGCAGAACCGCATCGCCATTGAAAGCCTGGACACCCCGGCAGACCCGGCCGACGCTGCTTCTGTCGAAGAAGAGCGCACCTGGCTGGTGAACGCCATCGACCGCGACCAGCGCATGCTGCCGCAACTTGAGCAGGCCCTGGGCCGTATCAAGGAAGACTCCTTCGGCTGGTGCGATGACAGCGGCGAGCCTATCGGCCTCAAGCGCCTGCTGATCAGCCCGACCACCAAGTACTGCATCGAAGCGCAAGAGCGCCACGAGCAAATCGACAAGCACCAGCGTCAAGCCTGATGCCCCCCGTGTAGGAGCGAGCTTGCTCGCGAAGGTCGTTCACGATAACGCGGGAAACCTGATACCCAACGGTGCTCTCAGGTTCTTCGCGAGCAAGCTCGCTCCTACATAGATTTCGCCCGTATTACCGCTGTCTATTGATCTGCTGCAAGCCCCCCACTAAAGGCCCATGGATAATGGCCACATAGTGGCGTCTAATGCAGTCACAATAACGACAAGCAGTGGGGTAACGAACATGGCTGGAGACGGATCTCTCATGGGCGCAGCAGTGTCACCACCCGTGGTGGCGCGACAGTTGCCCGGCTGGTTGACGCCGCTCTTGCAAAGTACCGCCCTGGTGCTGTTGCTGCTGGGCCTGGCGTTCGCCCAACTCTCGATTTACCTGTGCCTGCCGGTGGCCCTGCTGCTGATCTGGCTGCCCCGCCTGAAACATCGCACCCACAATGCCGCACCGGCCGAAGCCACCGATGCAATCAGCGAGCTGACCCGCGACCTGTCCTACACCACCAGCCATAACGCACTGTCTGCTGCCGGCGTGGCCTATTCGGTCAAGCAACTGGCGGCCAGGCTGCAATCTCAATTGGGCGCGGCGAAGCAGATCGTCAGCAGTGCCGAAGTGATGATCGGCACCGAGCAGATCACCTCGCAACTGAGCCGCCAGGCCCTCGGTGCGGCCAGCCAGGCCCATCAGCGCAGTACCGAAGGGCGCGAGGTGCTGGCGCAGTCCATCACCCGTATGCACCAGCTCAGCCAGCGCGCCAACGACAGCCGTCAATTGATCGAGGCCTTGAGCCAGCGCAGCGAAGAAATCCAGCGGGTCACCCTGGTGATCCAGTCGATCGCCAGCCAGACCAACCTGCTGGCCTTGAACGCGGCGATTGAAGCCGCGCGGGCCGGTGAGCATGGGCGCGGGTTTGCGGTGGTCGCCGACGAGGTGCGTGGCCTGGCTGGGCGAACCGCCACGGCGACCGATGAAGTCGGGGTGATGGTGGCGGATATCCAGCAGCGTACCGCCCAGGTGGTGGAGCAGATCCGGCAATTGTCGGCGGATCTGCAATCCGGTGTAGAGCAGGTGGAGCACGCCGGCGAGCAACTGGACAGCATCGCCAGCCTGGCAGCGGATGTCGAAGGCCAGGTCAATGAAATCGCTCAGGGCACCGACACCAACCGCGCCCAACTCGACAGCTTGTTCCATGCGGTGGAGCAGATGCGCAGCGATTTGACCGTCAGCGACCAGCAGACCCAACAGTTGGCCGCCGCCGCCGTACAAATGGAAGGCCAGGCTGAAACCATCAGCGAGCGCCTTGCCGAGGTCGGCCTGGATGACTACCACCAGCGCATCTATGACCTGGCACGCGAAGGCGCGAGCCGCATTGCCGCGCAGTTTGAAGCCGACGTCCTGCAAAACCGCATCAGCCTCGATGACCTGTTCGACCGCAGCTACACCGCCATTCCCAACACGCGGCCAAGCAAGTACCACACGCGTTTTGACGGCTACACCGACCAGGTGCTGCCGGCCATCCAGGAGGCCCTGCTGCCCCGGCATGAGGGCCTGGTATTCGCCATCGCCTGCACGCCACAGGGTTATGTGCCAACCCACAACAAGGTGTTCTCCCAAGCGCTGACCGGCGATGCCCAAGTGGACGCGGTACAAAATCGTACCAAGCGCAAGTTTGAAGACCGCACGGGAATCCGCTGCGGCAGCCACCAGCAGGCGGTGTTGTTGCAGACCTACACTCGCGATACCGGGGAGTTGATGCACGATCTGTCGGTGCCGATCACGGTCAATGGCCGGCATTGGGGTGGCTTGCGCCTGGGCTACAAACCCGAGGGGCGCTGATTCAGCGGGGGATTGTTGCAGGTTATGCAAGGGAGCTATTCCGGGGATAGCTTTTTCCAACTGGAAGAAAACCGTAGCATGGCAAACATTGTTAGCCAGCTAACTAATTTTCCGGAGGCGCTCCATGCAAACCAAAGTCGATGTGGCTGTGATGATTGGCAGTGGCGTACCGCCCACCCTGCGTGCACTGGGGCAAAAGGCCTGTTGGGTAGTGTTGCTCAATGGCGAGCAGCGCGGCACGGCGTTCGCCAGCCGCGATGAGGCTGAAGAGTGCAGGGCTGCCTGGGAGGCGCTGTTGCACCTGGAGCAGTCAGACAGCCTGCATTGAAGGCTCAGGGTTGCTGGTGCAGGCGCTGGTTCAGTTCGTCGACCGCGATCGCCCAGACTGCGTCTTCACGCAGTTCATCTTTAAGAAATTGGGCTTGTTGCGGTGACCAGAAATCCGCGTCAATCAGCTTTACGTCATTGGGCAGGGTGTGTTTGCCGATAAAATCGTCAATCGCCTCGGGGGACGATTCCAGTCCAAGTTGTTCAAACAGGTCTTCGAGGGTGTAGGTCTGCGCTTCCATATCGTTCTCCATGCGGGCTGATCATCGTATGCATGGGAGGGTTGTTGCGGGACAGAGTTCGATCGGATTGTCGCGCCGGGTAATCAGGAGGTCAGCGCGCCGGAATCAACGGCGGCCTTAAGGGCTTTTGCGGCTTCCTTGGCAGCCGTGTTGGCAGCGTCCACGGTTTTGAACCAGCGGTCCTTTTCTACCTGGTGAGTCGTCACGGTGGTCAGGGGAGCCTTGGCCCGCATCACAATCACGGCCTGGAACTCACCGTCTACTTCCCTGGCTTCGCCATGGATGAAAAATTCGCCAATATCAAATTCCGTCACGTATAGCCTTCCCTTGGAGGTAATTGCGCTGATGAAACCTGAACCGCAAGGGCACAAATCTCAATGGACGGACCAGTATGGCAGTTGTTACGCGCTGGCGGCGCAGTAAAGTCAACCAGATGACGAAACGCCAGCCGCGCCTCAGCCGTGCGGCGCTTGCAGGATGGCTTCCAGCTGTCGGGCCAGTTCGCAGGCCTGGCTATGGCCGCTGCGAAAACCTTTGATCCGCCCACTGGGCACTTCAAGGATATGGAAAAAGTTTCTCCCGGCGGGGACTACCCGATAGAGCGCCGAATGCAGACAACTGTCGTGGGTGTATAGGGAGTAGAATTGCCCGTCATCGATAAAAGATGAACCTGTGTTCGAAGGTGTGGCAATCGGTTGAGGTCGTTGCATAATCAGCTCCTGTCGATCGACATTGCGTACCCGCTTGCAGTATTTCGAGTGGTTTTGACCCGTGTTGCTGTTTTAGTATTGTCGTCAGTGTCCGGCGTCCGGTTCCATCCAAAGCATTAGTTTCTGTGTTGGATGTCGGAAACTGCATTTTTTAAAGGGTTATTGTCTGAAGTGGGTCGGCCAGTATTCTCTGGTCGTTAAACCTGTGATTTCCTGCAACGCCTGGCGACCTGCGTAAGGTGCGTCGGGCACGCCTGTACTAGTCTCATGGCCTGGCAGCGTGATCTTCTTCAGTTTTTATCAGTGGATTTGTTGTGTGATCGTGCCGTTTCCGGCCGTTTTTTTGTGCTGCCCGCTTGGGCGGACAGCACCCTTTTGATGTGGGGGCGTTTCCTTGGCAGTCAGTAATCTGGATATGCACGCGTTATTCGTGCTGGGTGATTTGCGCGCAAAGTTGGTCAAGCAGTTTCAATCCCGTTTCGTCTACGTCACTGAGCAGACACCTGAAGGTATCTACATCGCCGAGATCGATACCGAAGCGGCATTGGTGGTGGACGACAAGCCGCGCCTGGAACTCAAGGTCGGTGATCATTTCCGGGCCGCTGTATTGCCCAGCCGCGAAGGCGGCAAGTTCGAACTGAAGTTTCGCGATATCAAGTTGACGGTGTATGGCCTGGGCGATTACGCCTTTGTGTCCTCGGCCGAAGGCCAGGGCATCGTGTTCAAGGAAGGCCACAGCGTGATGCTGGTGTTTGCCGCCAATGAGCAGTTGGTAGAAGGCCTGACCAAGACCCTGAAGGCCGTCACCGGCAAGGCCGCCAAATGGCGCAAGGGTGAACTCGTGACCTTCAAGGCCAGCGAGTAATGAGCCAGGGTAGGGCACAGTTCCACGAGCAGCACCTGCTCGATGCCCAAGCCACGGCGGCTCAATTGTTTGCCCGCAAGGCCGAGTTGCAGGGCGCCTGGTTGAGCTGGGTCGCCGGCCAACTGTATGAACTCAAGCCCGCCGAATTCGCCAGCATGGTGCGCCGCGAGTTGCAGCGGCTGAACAATCCTGCGTAAAAACCGGCAACCTGCCATGTTCCCCGGAACCTCTACTACAGTTGAGTTGACTTAAGTATTCAGAGGCTTCGCGGTGTTACAGCAAAGCCATTCGCGATTGCTGTAAGGCATGAGGTGCAAAGCATGAAAGGAATTCGAGCACTGTTGGCAGCCTCACTGACGACCCTGAGTCTGTCGGTGGCGTCGCTGCCGGTATCAGCGGCCCAGGCGCCGATTCATTTTGCCGACCTGAACTGGGAAAGCGGCAGCCTGATCACCGAGGTGCTGCGGGTGATTGTCGAAAAGGGCTATGACTTGCCCACCGACACCTTGCCCGGCACCACCATCACCCTGGAAACCGCCCTGGCGAAAAACGACATCCAGGTGATCGGCGAAGAGTGGGCCGGCCGCAGCCCGGTGTGGGTCAAGGCCGAGGCCGAAGGCAAAGTGGTGGGCCTTGGGGATATCGTCAAAGGCGCCACTGAAGGCTGGTGGGTGCCGGAGTACGTGGTCAAGGGCGACCCGGCCAAAGGCATCAAGCCCCTCGCGCCGGACCTGCGCAGCGTGAAGGATCTGGCGCGCTACAAGGACGTGTTCAAGGACCCGGAAGCACCGAGCAAGGGCCGTTTCCTCAACAGCCCGATTGGCTGGACCTCGGAAGTGGTCAACAAGCAAAAGCTCAAGGCCTACGGGCTTGACGACAGCTATGTGAATTTCCGCAGTGGTTCGGGTGCTGCGCTGGATGCCGAGATTGCTTCCTCGATCCGCCGGGGCAAGCCGGTGCTGTTCTATTACTGGTCGCCTACACCGTTGATGGGGCGCTACAAGCTGATCCAACTGGAAGAGCCGCCATTTGATGCCGAGGCGTGGAAGACGCTGACCGATGCAGACAATCCTGACCCGAAACCTACACGTTCCCTGGCCTCCAAGCTGAGCATCGGTGTGTCCACGCCGTTCCAGAAGGAGCATCCGCAGATCGCCGAGTTCTTTGCCAAGGTCGACTTTCCGATCGAGCCGCTGAACAAGGCGCTGGCCGAAATGAGCGAGAAGCACAGCCAGCCGCGAGAGGTCGCCCAGGCATTTCTCAAGGATCATCCGGAAGTCTGGAAGGCGTGGCTGACTGAGGATGTGGCGCAGAAGGTCGAAGCCAGCCTGAAGTAACACCGATATAACAGCCCGATTGCGATCAAAAATGTGCGAGCGGGCTTGCTCGCGAAAGCGGTTTTTCAGCCAACATTTGTATTGACTGACTCACCGCTTTCGCGAGCAAGCCCGCTCCCACACTGACCTCATTCTTGCCTTGAAACTTGCTGGGCTTTAGAACTTCGTCTGCACCGCCAGCTCAAACGTCCTCGGCGACCCCAGATAATACGCCGGCGACACATGGGCAAACTCGGCGTACACCTCATTGGTCAGGTTGCGCACCCGGCCCGTCACGGAGGTGTATTGATCCACCTTGTAAGTCAAAAACGTCCCGAACAAGGTATACGCCGGCACCGTCAGAGTGTTGGCGTTATCGGCGTACACCGACGCCACATACCGCGCATCCACACCTCCCTGCCAATCCTCCGCAAAGTCATAGGTCAGCCACAGATTACCCACCTGCCTGGGCACATTGGTCGGCGTATTGCCCTTGCGCGACACCACGGCACCGCTGGCGGTTTTCTCGTTGAAGTCCTCGTATTCGGCATCGACCCAGGCGTAGTTGCCCTCCAGCAATAGCTTGGGTGTGACCCGCAACGAACTGGCCAGCTCGATACCCTTGGACGTCTGCGCGCCCACCGGAATGCTATTGGTCGGGTCCTGCGGGTCGGTGACGGCGAAGTCCTTGCGCTCGATCCGGTAGGCGGCCACCGTGGCGGAGCCGCGACCGTCCATGTAATCGAACTTGCTGCCCACTTCCCATTGCTTGCCGGTGGACACATCGAACACCTGGGTGGTGCTGCTCGGCTGTTCGGCAGCGGTGCTGTATTGCACGTAGACATTGGCTTGCGGGATGAACTGATACGTCAGGCCAATCCGCCCGGTCACCGGCTCCCAACTGCGTTTGACATGCCGGGGATTGCTGGCGGTGATGTCCCGGTGGTTGGTGACCTCAAGGTCAATCGCGTCGTAGCGCAGCCCAGTGAGCAGCGACAGTTTGTCGGTCAGACCCAGGCGGTTTTCGACAAACAACGCCTTGGTGGTGACGGCGTTGGTTTTGTCCGGGTCGAAGCCGGGCTTGGTGCCGGGAAGATCATAGAAATGCCCCGGATCGTAGTTGTTCGGGTCCACCGTGTTTTTGGCGGATACGTTCAACGGGTTGTTGGTGGTGCTGTTGACCTTGTACTCAAAGCCGCCCGACCAGGTCGTGCTCAAGCCGAAGAATGTGTCGTCATGGCGCAACTCGAACTGGTTGCCGTTCTGCTCACCCTGGTGCCGTACCTGATAGGCCGTCGAGCGATTCACTGCGCTGTTATCAGCGTTGTACTGGTAGGTTTCCAGGTTGCGATAGTCGCGCTGGCTGTCGAGGTGATAGAGGGTATTTTTCAGCGTGGTGCTGTCATTGATCCGGTAGTCGATGATCGAGCGCACCCAGATCGTGCGTTGCTCATAACGACCGTCGGCCACGTTGTAGTTGTTGAAGCGGTTGTGTTTGTCGATCTTCAACTCGCCCGACTTCGGGTTGAGCACCGGTGTGCCCCAGTAGGGGCTGTCCTCGTGTTCGTCCTGATATTCCAGGGCCAGGGTGTGGGACAGGTTCGGGGTGAAATCACTCAGCAGGGAAAACGCCACGCTCCAGGCATCGCGCTGTTGGCGATCGATATAGGTGTGGTTGGTGTTGCGGCTTACGTCCAGGCGCGCGTAATGCTGGACCTCGGCGCCCGGCTCGGTCAGGACGTGGTTCAGGCCGAAGGCCATTCCGGCAGTGTCGTAGCTGCCATAGGTGAGCTGACCTTCGGCGGCCTGTTCCTCACGGGTGGCCAGCTTGGTCACGTAGTTCAGCGAACCACCGACGGAGCCGGCGCCGTTGATCAGCGAGGAGGGCCCGCCCACCAGTTCGACCCGGTCATAAATCCACGCATCCACGGGGCGAGCCAGGCCGCCGGACACCGCGACGCCATTGAACATCTGGGTAATCTGGCTGCTGGTAAACCCTCGATAGGAAATGAAACCGCCAAACCCCGGCGGCGCGCTGGCGTTGACCCCGGGCAGGGTATTGGCCGCGTCCTGGAAGGTCTTGGCGCCTCGGCGCTCGATGTCATTGCGGTTGGCAATGCTGATGGACGCCGGGGTTTCCCGCACGCTCAGCCCCAGGCGCGAGGCCATGCCACTGGACTGATCCAGGGCCAGGCCGGCATCACCGGTTTGCTCGCCATCAATGGTGGTCGGTGCCAGCTCAATCGCCCAGGTGCTGACAGGCAGGCAGCCGAACAGGCCCGCCAAAAGGGGTAAATGTTTCATGGTTGAATCCTGAAAAACTTGGCTTGAAAACAACCCAGTGCCGTCCGCACTCCCGGGGGAGGCAACCGCGTGGGCCAATCAGAAAAGCGCAGGTATCAGGCGAAGGCGGGCGGGGCGCGCGGATTAGCCGCAGGCCAGGTGAAGCGGGCAGGGATGTCGGCACTGGCAACGATGGCGGGCGGCGGCGCATGGGGTTGCGGAAGCACCGCCACGTTGAGGCTGGAGTTGAGCGCCGGGCCCATGCCGCCGGTGGAGCACAGCGGGCAACCGAAGGCTTTCGAGAGCGTGGGCAGGGATTCATCGGTGGACTTGTAAGGCGCCGGCGCCTGGGTGCGCGGGTCCACCGTACAGAACTGGCCGCCGATGCCGTTGAGCTGCATCCCGACCATTTGCCCGTGGCCGATGCTGCAGGCGAACACATTGAACAGGACGCAGCAGTAGAGCATCCAGGCAATGAGCGAGCGGTCGGTACGGGCGAGTTTCATGGGGCGGCACTTTACCATCAGCCGCCGACGAATTGCCTGCAAAAAATCTCAAGAGGGCTATCCTCTCTCGGACTTTTCCAAGGATATCCAGCCATGAGCTTTTTAGTCGCGCGATGGATCGTCGGGGTTTTTGGCTTTATCAGCCTGGTGCATTTGTACTGGGCGGCCGGCGGCAAATTGGGTGTGACGGCGGCTATTCCGCAGCTGCCGGGTGAATTCGCCAGCGGGCCGCGACCGGCGTTCAAGCCGTCGGCACTGGGAACGTTGCTGGTGGGTGTGGGGTTGGTGGCGATTGCGGTGCTGGTGTGTTTGCGGGCCGGGCTGTATTTCGAGCCGGTGTCCAACCATGCGTTGCAGTGGGGGATTAGTGCAGTAGCACTGGTGATGTTTGCCCGGGCGATTGGGGATTCAGAGCTGGTGGGTTTTTTCAAGAAGGTCGGCGGGTCGCGGTTTGCGCGGCTGGATACATTTTTTTACTCGCCGCTGTGTTTGGTGTTGGGGGCGGGGTTGTTGGTGGTGGCGTGGAGTTGAGGGGAACGTTTGCCGCAGTAGAGTGAGGGCTGCGTTGTATAAACTACATTCCCGTCTGATGATACGACGTCAGGTGGCCCACAGAAATCAAAGGCTTAGGAAGTAGTTCGTAGGGTATAGGTTAGGTGATCCGTCCGGGCTGCAAAATTTTGTTGTTACACCAGAGCTGGATTTTTTTGTTTCGAATCTGTACTCAAATAAGTCGATAGCATTTTTTGCCCGATCTGGATATTAAAATATTTAATTTCTCGGTTTTAAATTTTCATTGTGTTACATGCGCAATGGCTAAATTTTTTTGAGCGTTGGTTTAAGTAAGGTAATCGGGATTCTTTTTAGTTTGTTGGAATGTCAGTGAAAGCTCACGTCAATTCTTTCTACTTCCAATCTGATAAGTTGTTCGTTTAATTCTGGATGCTCGTAGTGCAAGTCTTGATCGTCAAGTGGCGTAAACGTGTGAAAAGTCTCGTTGCAAAGCCTTCCAGACAGAAAATAAGCATAGCCATGGCCTGTTTTTTCAACCAGACAATCGACTGTGTCGACCCTGATGACTTCGTAGTCGTCGGATAGATTTATTGTCAGATCTGCATCATAGGTTTTTCCTACTTCGATCTCATAGGGGCAAAAGCTGACGAAGCAATTCAATATGGTGCCGTCGATGAGCAACGTCGCATCCTCTTCAACGTGCTCGCTGAGCGCCACCACCTGTGTTTTTTTGTGATTATTCGATGTGAAGCCTGATGGTTTTTTCAGTGAGATCGCCATTTATCGTCCTCCAAAAAACGTTTCCGCTTTTGGTGTGTAGTATTGTTTTTTGGTCACGGCAAGTAGTCGCAGCAAAGAAACAGAGTGAGGCGGATTTATTTGGTTAAAATATCCTGCGTCAAGAGGAGAGACTCTTTTTTGAGTCGAACGTTTAGGTGCGTCGCAATTCATGATGTTTGGTGGGAAGTTTGGCTTTCGGCTATTCTTCATGTGTGAATATAACTGTAGACCTCTCGTTGGGTGATTTCTCGGATCTCATTTTTTTGAATCGCGCTGACTAGTTTCTCTTGAACATCAATCATGCTTACAAATTGAGCGGCGGCATGTGTTTCTGAATCAAAGAACCTGCAAAGCACGGTTTGTGGATGAATCTCAAGGAAAGTTTTTATATTTTTGGTAGTCACTTTTTTTTCGAAAATAGTCATGTCGGTCCAAAGCTGTTCTATTGAAGGGACTGACTTTTGCATAATCAAAATTGTTTCGCTTGAACCTTCCAGTGCGGAATTTGTTATATCTCTGGGCAAGGTTGGAATGTTTTTTATTATCGAATATATGTTGGTGCTATCATTTTTTCCGAATAGATCTCCATTTTTTATCTGACCAGCCAATTCCTTTTTTAGTAGGTATTCCTCGGTCCTGGAGTAAAAATCTCCCCACCCTATCGACCGCCATTCCCGCTTGATCGGCCATTCTTCTACTAAGCACTCCGCCACGTTGCACCAGGAATCCCAAACGCAGCGAAAGTCATGGTCAATTAAGGTTAATGTGGAAAACTGAGAGTCATCTATCTGTTCTACCCCGTTCCAAGGTTTTACTCCAGTTTCATTTATATATGCGGTTTTCATGGCTTTCTCTTGAAGTATGTATGTGAGTCATCGCCAATCCTCAAAGGCACCTTTATTCCTCCAATCGTGTTTTTTGTGTTGAAGTGTGGACCGTGATTGCCCTCTACATGACCTAGGGAGTGTTCATAAATCTTAGTGACATGACCTTTTTTAAGGCTGAAAACATATATCCTGCCCGATATGTATCTATCTTGATCACGGATCTTATCCCTTTCAACCGCTATAGGCTGTGCGCTTCGTGGAATACCACCAATCTCTTTAGCTCTTCTCAGCGCTCCATTTCTTGAGAGCTTACTATCGAATCCTTTAGGTGGCTCTACGTCGCCTTCGTTTACCTTGGCTTTGCTCGTGGGATCTTCAGCGCGGTGCGTCGGCTTACATCCATCCCCACCCGGACAGGTATTCAACCCCAACGGATCCACCCACCCCGTCGGGTTGGGCACGTACAGGTATCCGTTCAGCCCGCCCGCCAGTTTCACCGGATCAGGCGTCAGGTAGCGGCCAATGTCCGGATTGTAGTAGCGATGACGGTTGTAGTGCAGCCCGCTTTCCGGGTCGAAGTATTGGCCCTGGAAGCGCAGTAGGTTGGTAACGGTGTTGACGTCCAGCTTCGCGATTTGGCCGTAGGCGCGGTAATGGGCGGACCAGACGATTTCGCCGTCGGGCGCGGTGAGTTCTTGCGGGGTGCCCAGGTGGTCGAGTTGGTAGTGGAAGGGTTTTGCGTCTTCCGGGCCGTAGCCTTTGAGCAGCGCTAGCGGGCGGAAGCTGTTGGGTTCGTAGAGGTAGCTCTGGTGGTGATCGGCGTTGTGTTCGGCGATCAGCTTTTCGCCTTGCCAAAAAAACTCGGTGGTCTGGCCGT